>CAZADN010000038.1:0-13377 GCA_964483895.1 uncultured Legionellaceae bacterium | reverse complement strand
TCACTCAAGTTAAAATTTTCGCAAAATTATCCTGATTTTTGACTCGCGCTACCAAATGTCAACAGACCCTAAATAAAACCAGACATTTTACGTAAAACATACTGCAAAATACCGCCATTTTTATAATACTCAATCTCATTTGCTGTATCTATACGACATTTTACTTCTAAAGATTTTACTGAACCATCCGCATATTGAATCTCTATTTTAAGATTGTCACTTGGTTTAATTGTATCGTCCAAGAATACATTAATTTTTTCATTCCCAGATAAATTTAAACTTTTACGATTATCGCCAGCTAAGAACTGTAAAGGTAAAACACCCATGCCAATTAAGTTTGAACGATGGATTCTTTCAAAGCTTTCAGCTATAACTGCCTTCACACCTAAAAGATTTGTCCCTTTCGCAGCCCAATCACGTGAAGATCCTGTGCCATATTCTTTGCCTGCAAAAATTACTAATGGCACTCCTGAAGCTTGATAGAGCATCGCTGCATCATAAATAGGCATTATTTTGCCATCTGGAATATACTTGGTAAAACCACCTTCTTTTTCAGGGCTCATTTCATTTCTAATACGAATATTTGCAAAAGTTCCGCGCATCATTACTTCATGATTTCCTCTTCTAGAACCGTAAGAATTAAAATCTTTTTCACTCACTCCTTTAGATTTTAAATAAATACCTGCTGGAGAATCTGCTTTAATTGACCCTGCTGGTGAAATATGATCTGTAGTAATTGAATCACCTAACAATGCTAAAATATTCGCAGACTTAATCTCATTAATTGGTGCAATATTAGCAGTTAAATTTTCAAAAAACGGTGGGTGCTGAATATAAGTTGAGGAATCACTCCACTCAAAAGTTTTACTTTCAGAAACTTTAATTGCTTGCCAATCTGCATCGCCATTAAAAACTTCTGCATATTCTTTACGGAACATACTACCAGATACTTTAGCAACTTCTTCTTCTATCTCTTTATTAGTAGGCCAAATATCTTTTAAATATACTGGACTACCATTTTTATCATTACCAATAGGCTGATTCGATAAATCTATTGCCACAGTTCCTGCAAGTGCAAAAGCAACAACTAATGGTGGCGAAGCTAACCAATTAGCTCTTACCTGTGGATGCACACGCCCTTCAAAATTACGGTTACCAGATAAAACTGAACTTACCACCAAATCTTTTTCATTGATAGCATTTGCAATTTCTTGTGGTAAAGGACCAGAATTACCAATACAAGTTGTACAACCATAACCTACAAGATTAAAGCCTAATTCATCTAAATATTGCTGAAGGCCCGCTTTTTGTAAATAATCTGTTACAACTTTAGAACCAGGTGCTAACGATGATTTAACCCATGGCTTGCGCGTTAAACCCTTAGCAATTGCTTTTTTAGCAACTAATCCCGCAGCCATCAATACACTTGGATTCGAAGTATTGGTACAACTAGTAATTGCAGCAATTACCACATCTCCATGTGTCAACTCATGTTCTTTATTATTAGAAGATACTTGCGATTTATTTAACTTTGCCAAAAACTTTGAAAATTCTTGCGGTAATGTCTGTAAATTTACTTTATCTTGTGGGCGACTTGGTCCAGATAAAGATGGCTCAATACTTCCTAAATCTAACTCTAATGATTTAGTATAAATTGGGTCTTTATAACCATCTTCATACCAAAGCCCCTGAGCTTGTGCATACTCTCTAACTAAATCTATTTCCTCTTGTGTGCGCCCAGTTAATTCTAAGTAACGTAACGTTTCT
This sequence comes from uncultured Legionellaceae bacterium, assembly GCA_964483895.1. Classification (GTDB taxonomy): domain Bacteria; phylum Pseudomonadota; class Gammaproteobacteria; order Legionellales; family Legionellaceae; genus 2-12-FULL-35-11. Next base: position 11,610 of record CAZADN010000038.1, on the reverse strand, counting down.
GCATCAATTGGGAAAAATCCACAAGTCGCACCATACTCTGGAGCCATATTAGAAATTGTTGCCCGATCTGCTAAAGATAAATCAGCTAATCCAGGACCATAATATTCAACAAATTTACCAACCACACCTTCAGATCTTAATATTTTAGTAACAGTCAAAACTAAGTCTGTAGCAGTTATTCCCTCTTTAAGCTTTCCAATTAACTTAAATCCAACGACTTCAGGGATTAACATAGAAACTGGTTGACCTAACATCGCCGCTTCTGCTTCAATACCACCAACACCCCAACCTAATATTCCCAAAGCATTAATCATTGTTGTATGTGAGTCAGTACCAACTAAAGTATCAGGAAAAGCAAATAATTCACCATCTACTTCTTGTGACCACACGGTTTTACCTAAATACTCAAGATTTACTTGATGACAAATACCAGTACCTGGTGGAACAACTCGGAAATTAGCAAAAGCTTTTTGTCCCCAACGTAAAAATTGATATCGTTCATGATTTCTTTCCATTTCAATTTCAGTGTTGTATTTTAAAGCATTTGCTGTTGCAAATTTGTCAACCATTATTGAATGATCGATTACTAAATCTACTGGCGATAAAGGAGAGACTTTATCAGGACTTTGCCCCATTTTTTCTAATGCGGTACGCATTGCAGCTAAGTCAACAACGGCAGGAACACCAGTGAAGTCCTGCATTAATACTCTTGCTGGCCTATAAGCAATTTCATGGTCAGAAGTTTTAATATCAGTCCACGTAGCTAGAGCTTTAATATCATCTTTTGTAACTGTTATCCCATCTTCAAAACGTAATAAATTCTCAAGAAGGATTTTTAAAGAAAATGGCAATCTATCGATTTTAGCAAAATGATTTTTACGTGCCTTTTCAATACTAAAATATTGATAACTTTTATTACCAACTTTAAGTTCAGATTTGAGTGCGAATGAATCCTGTCCTATTTTCATTTTTTAACCCTTTTATTATTTTATCAAAACAAACTATCTTGGCTATTGAGCTCGTTGTTCGCATCCTTTGTAACAGTCGTTGTACTATTATCAAAAGCTGGAATACTAATATCACTAAAGTATTCTTTCATAACTCCACTACGACCTGGAGTTGCGCGTAATCCATTTTTCGGATTAATATCAACCATAACAACATTCTCAGGTTTTTCTATTTCTTTTTCTGGCTTGCCTTGTAAAGCAACTTTCATAAAATCTATCCATAAAGGTAAAGCGAGATTAGCTGCATATTCATGTAAAGATTTAGGTGCATCAAATCCAACCCAAGCAGTAACTACTAAATCAGGATTATATCCACAAAACCATGCATCCATTTGTAGATTTGTTGTACCTGTCTTTCCAGCAATATCATTACGATTTAAAGACTTAGCTGAAACTGCAGTACCATTTTTTACAACGTCTTGCAAAGCACTATTCATTAAAAATGCAACTTCTTCAGGAATAACTCGAGGTGCTGCACTAGCATCAACTTTACTATCTGTATTTTTACAATGATAACATACACTAGATGCCTTCGATTGTAATAAAATTGCACCTGTACCATCTGTTATCCTATCAATCAAAAATGGCTCTATTTTATAACCGCCGTTTGCAAATACTGCATAAGCAGCAGTAATATCAATGGGACTAACAGTTAAACTACCTAAAGCTAATGATAACGAACGCGGCAAGGCTGATTTTTTAAAGCCAAATTTACCAGCAAAATCAATAGCGTAATCTATACCAATATCTTCTAAAATACGTATAGATACTAAATTTACCGACCTAGATAATGCTTGACGTAACCTAGTTGGCCCATTAAATTTGTATTTTACATTATGTGGACGCCATAAACTATCAGCCTGACTTGGATCATTAACAACCAATGGTGCATCATTAATTAAAGTTGCTAAGGTATATCCTTTATTTAAAGCTGCGGCAAAAATAAACGGCTTAAAGCTCGAACCTGGCTGACGTGAAGATTGCGTTACACGATTAAACTTACTTCTTTGAAAATTAAAACCACCGACTAACGCCTCAATTGACCCATTTTTTGGATCAATCGCAACTAATGCTGCCTCAGCTTCTGGATCTTGCGAAAGCTTATATATATCATTTTGAAAACGCACATACACAATATCTCCAACCTTAACTACTTGGCTCGCCAAATATGGATTCCTACCAACCCAGCCATTACGTAAAGACGGTCTTGCCCATGATAAACCCTGCCAAGGAATAGTTACTGTCTTACCATTCCCGGTAACTGCTGTTGCAGTTTTATCTGTAACCACAGTTATTACTGCTATTTCCAGATCACCAATTTGATTATAAGCTTTTAACTTCTCATGAATCGCATTAGTTGATTTAAGTAAATTAGCGTCCATATGACTAACAGGACCACGATAGCCATGTCGATTATCATATGCAAGAAGATTATCTTCGACTATCTTATTTGCAGCACTTTGCAACTTACTATTAACTGTTGTATAAACCTTATAGCCATTTGTGTAAGCGTCTTGGCCAAAATGATCAAAAAGAGACTGGCGAATCATTTCTGCAACATAAGGTGCAGAAACTTCTATATTAGTACCATGATAACGAGCTGTAATTGGTTCTTTTATAGCTTCTTCATATTGTACCTGGCTAATATATTTTTCTTCAAATAATCTTTTTAAAACATGATCGCGTCTAATCTTTGCAGCTTTAGGATTAACAATTGGATTATGCGTTGATGGTGCTTGAGGTAGCCCTGCTATCATAGCTAATTGTGCAATAGATAAAGCTTTTAACTCTTTTCCATAATATATCTGAGCGGCCGCGCCAACTCCGTATGCTCTAGTCCCTAAATATATTTGATTTAAATATAACTCCAAGATTTTTTCTTTACTGAGCTCTCTATCTATTTTAAAAGCTAGCAATATTTCATTAAACTTTCTTAAAAAGGTTTTTTTACGATTTAAAAAGAAATTTCTAGCAACCTGCATAGTGATAGTACTACCACCTTGAGACTTACGACCAGTTTGCAACATATTAACTGCAGCTCTTCCTAAACCAAATATATCAACTCCAGGATGTTCAAAAAAGCGCTGATCTTCGGTTGCAAGTACAGCGCGTACTAAAATTGGAGGAATATCTTTATAGGCAAGTGGAATACGTCGTTTTTCGCCATACTCTTGAATTAATTTACCATCTTGAGTAAAAATCTGTAAGGGAACTTGAAATCTTACTGTTTTTAAAGACTCTACTTCTGGTAACTGACCTGCGGCGTATACATAAAGTATCGTTGCAACAGTTGCAAACAAAAAAAATAAACTAAATAGCGTCCACAAACCTTTACGCCAAAAGTAAGTAATTTTCTTCATATTATTTTTCTAGACTCCGGATATAGGCTCTGATTATATTATATATTTGTAAACCAGAATAGTGGGTCTACAAATTTATAAACTATTAACTTGAGTAGAAAATGTAAATGCCTCGGTTCCCTCATCGAGGTCAGTAAACGGTAGGACAGATGATGATTCTACATTACTAGCGCTTATTGGCAATACATATGGTATACCATCTAAACTCTCTTCTAGAACTGGATTTTTTAAATAATTTCTACCAGCCTGAACAACCAAATTTAAAGTCATCTCTTTTAAAACAAGAGTTTTACCTGCAGGTGGTAGCTTTTGAAAAGCTCGATAAAATTTTTCAATGTTTATTGAGTCCGCTTCTACAGCACGTGGCACAATAATTTCACCTGCGCTTTTTTGTTTATCACCAAGAAAAGATAAATGCCAACTTTTTTTATTCTTTCTAAAATATGAGTCAACTACTTTATTCGAAAGACATGCTCGCCCAATATTACTAATCACAAAATTGGCTTCATTGGCAATATTTTGCTCATGAAAAAATATATCTTCTATAGCTTGACCAATACTACGGCTATCAAAAATTTGACTAAATTGCTCGATTACAAAATTCACATCTGTAGAATTAGAATATAACGCTTTCATCTCACGAATAAAATTACCAATTAAAGTCACCTTAACCTTAACATTTGTCTCTGCATTTTTATTAGCAAGTTCAAGAGTCATCCCTAGTTTAGGAACTAAACTTGTAGCAAAAGCTTGAAAATTACAATCAAAAGATTCATCTTCAAAGTATAGATGCATGTTTTCTAGAATCATCATCGTTTTTATTAAGGGGGTTAACGAATCAAGATCATCTGTATTATAGTGTAATGCATTAAGTTTAGTTAAATATGACTCCGCACTTAACTCTGTCGAGCTTGCTTGACGTTTTACTGCACTACGCATTGCGTAAGCTATCGTATCAAAATCACCCCCAATATGAGCTATCACTTTAGTTCTTAAACAATAAAAGTCATTAGATGGGTGGCAAATAGGTATATTGGCCTTTTGACAAGCATTTTCAAACAAACCGAGTAGTTTTATTAAAGATACAGGGTTTTTCTCACTGAATGCGATAGTAGTTCCAATTGATATAAAATAATGTATTTGATATATTAACCATAAACGAACTTCCGTTGACAAGTTTGGAAATCCATCTTCCCCGCACAACCAAGAAAATACAAGTTCTGCTGTTTCTTCTTCAATTGTTGCAAAATCAGCTTTTGGTTTACCTTGAATATAATCATGACACTCAAAAACAAAACTAATAAGATTACGCATAAAAACATCAAAATCAGAAGAAGTGTTATACATTCCTAAATCTTTAGTAATAACTTGCATAACTCGCACTTTTAATTCTATCCCATGATCAACAGTATGATGAGGCAAATTATGTCTCTCAGCTTGAGAATCAATCTCATGTAAATATTTAACACGAAGATTTTGGATAATATAATTCGTATTTGGCTTCACATCATCAAGATATCTATCAACATGGGATATGATATCCGAACATAATGACTGCTGAAGAGATAATAAGGTAACCGCCATATTAAAATGATGAGCTTGTATATATACCCTATATTCTTTATCAACCGCAAAATTAGACATAATATTGAATTGTTGCATCAAAAATGCATATGCGCTAGCATCCGCGCGCTCTATCTGGCGCAACAATTCACGGACTGCGCGTGATAACTCATTTCTTTCAAGGAAATTAGTGACAAAATTATTAGCAGGTAAGACTGTAGTGTCTGCGAAGCTTGATTTTTGATTGCCCATATAAAAACAATTGGTAGCTAATAAATGAACCTACAATGTTATCAAATTTAACAAATAGATGCAACAAGTATATTTTTTTTTATAAATTACTCATTTTGTATTTCCTGATCAATATAATTGAGAATATTCAACTTAAATACAAATTGAGACTTAATTTACTCTATGATAGAATTCCCAAATTGCCCTGAACTAATAAGTATATTTACTAAGGAATTTGCATGAATGTTGATGATATTTATCCAAAAGTAAGCAAAATAATAGCTGATGTTTTGGTACTTGATGATGATGAAGTTAATTTGTCTAGCAGGCTGATATCTGACCTAGGCGCTGAATCAATTGATTTTTTAGACCTAGTTTTTCAACTAGAAAAAGAATTTGGAATTAAAATCCCTCGTGGCCAGCTTGAAAAAAACGCCCGCGGTGAATTATCTGAAACTGAATTTGAAAAAGATGGAATGGTTACACCTGCTGGAATGAAAGCTTTAAAAAAATATTTAAATGAGATACCAGAAGAGAATTTTCATGAAAACATGAAAGTTAATGAAATTCCCATGCTGTTTACCGTGGAAACTTTTTGCAAACTAATAATTTCTGCAAAAAAAGAACAAACTAAAGTTGAAGTGGTAGCCTGATGAGTTTCTTATTCGTTGATAGAATTATTGAATTTATACCTGGGAAAAGTTGTCGAGGAATAAAACACATTACCCATGACGATATGTACCTATCTCTAGATGAAAATAATGAGCTTTGCTTTAATCCATCAATGATTGGCGAAACATTAGGTCAACTTGCAGCATGGAATGTTATGTTTAGCTCTGATTTTAAAATGAGACCTGTTGCTGGAGTAGTTGAATGCGCTGCTTTACATCGTAATGTAAAAGTTGGTGAAACTTTATTACTTGAGGCATACATTGACTCAATTGATGAAGATGCTGTTCAATATCATGCTAAAGCATATGTCAATAATGAAGAAGTTTTCTGTCTAACAAGAGCGATTGGGCCAATGTTACCCATGGAAACATTCATCAGCGAAGATTTAATAAAACAACAATTTAATGAAATTTTACGCCTTAAAGAGTGGAATGAAAACTCTGAGTTATTTACTGATTTTCAAGTAAATAATACAGAAATAAAACCTACATTAGTTCCTCTAACTTATGATAGAGTAATTGAACATGACCCTGGTGTTCGAGTAGTTGGGTGTAAAAAAATATCTCGTCAAGCTCCATATTTTCCAGATCATTTCCCGAACAAACCTGTTTTACCAATGACCGTACTTTTAGAATGCAAAATTAATTTGGCATACAAATTCCTAGCAAAAGCCAATGTCCCACATAAATACAAACTAAAAGAACTGCGTAAAATCAAAATGAATGACTTTGTGTTTCCTGGGGATGAAGTTGTAACATCGCTCATAATCACAAAACAAGAACCAGAAGAGTTAGTGCTTCGATTTCGTAGTGAAGTAGCTCGCAAACGTGTTTGTGTTATGGAAATGGTTATGATACCTGCGGATACTATATGCTAAAAAAAAAACGAGTTGCTATTACAGGCCTTGGAGCAGTATCACCTTTAGGAAATGATGTAAAATCAACTTGGGATGCATTGCTAGCTGGTAAATCTGGGATTGGTCAGATTACACAATTTGATGCATCACATTTTCCAACAACAATAGCTGCAGAAGTCAAAAACTTTAACATGCACTCATCTTTAAAAACCAAAGGCAATCGCTTTGCAGCTAAATTTACCGAGTTTGCTCTTGATGCAGCTTTACAGGCTGTCACTGATGCTAAAATTGCAACCACTGAGCCTAACTCAAGATTTGGAGTTGTCTGTGGCAGTGGCATGATGACTGCTGAATTTTCTTATCTAGTTAAATTTCAAAAGACTTGCGCCACAAATGGCATTATTGATTGGGGTAATCTCGCTGAAAACTCAAGTGAGTTCTTTGATTTATATGATTTTGGAAGCACCACATCAAATACTGGTCTATCACTTTTAATTAATCAATTTAAATGTCAAGGATACGCAAACTCCGTGCATACGGCATGCGCATCTAGCGGACAAGCTTTAGGTCTTGCGATGCAAGCTGTGCGCAGAGGTGATGCAGATATAATGCTAGCCGGTGGATTTGATTCAATGATAAACCCTGTTGGCCTATCAAGTTTTTGCCTACTTGGAGCTTTATCAACTTATAATGACACACCACAAACAGCAAGCCGCCCATTCGATAAAACTAGAAATGGTTTTATTCTCGGTGAGGGTGCTGCATTTTTAGTCCTTGAAGAATGGGAACATGCCAAGCAAAGAGGCGCTTATATTTACGCAGAATTAGCGGGTGAAGGGAATAGCTTAAGTTCGTACAGAATCACCGATTCACACCCAAATGGGGATGGGGCTATTCAAGCAATTAGCAAAGCGTTAGCAGATGCAAATGTCACTGCTAATGATGTTGATTACATAAATGCGCATGGTACTTCAACTAAAATGAATGACTTAAGCGAAAGCAATGCTATTAAACACGTTTTTGAAAATAAAGCCGAACAAATTCATGTTAGCTCAACAAAAGGACAAACAGGCCACTTGATTGCAGCTGCCGGAGCATTAGAGGCATTAATCTCAACGCTCGCAATCAAAAACACATGTCTACCTATAAATGCTAATTTATCTACCCCAGATCCAGAGTGTAACTTAAATTTTGTAACTAATGCCCCTATAGAAAAATCTATTGGCGTTGCAATTTCCAACTCTTTTGGATTTGGTGGATCGAATAGCTGCCTTGTTTTCAAACACCCTGAGTTTGGAGAGTAAGTTTGTGAGTACTAATAAAGTATATATAACCGGTCTAAGTGCATTAACCGCAACTGGGCATAATATTTCTGATAACTGGGCAAATATATTAGCTGGAAAAAATGGCATTAAAACTATTGAAAATTGGGAATTAAATAACTTCCCAGTGACTCAAGGCTTTGAAATAGAAAATGTTAGTGCGGCGATGCTTCCCGATAAAAAGCTTAAAAAAGTTATTAGTAAACAAGATATTTTCGGTATATATGCAGCACAACAAGCAATTGAACACAGTGGTATTAAAGATTATCAAAATAAACTACTTGCAACCTCACCAGAAGAATTGACGCTATTTGCTGATAAGTCAGGGATATACGTTGGCTCGCCTGGTAATAAATATTTTCAACAATATGATTTCTTACAACTCATCGCTAAATCCAATGCAAATATGCAAGAATTTGCAAAAGATCTATTTGCAGAAGTTCACCCAATGTGGTTACTGAAAAGTCTTCCAAACAATGTCTTAGCTTATGTAGGTATCACATATGGCTTTAAAGGGGCTAATCATAACATAACAAATCATGCAGTCAGTGGTTCACAAGCCATAATAGAAGCCTTTCATGCCATTAAAACTGGACAAATTGATAGAGCTTGCGTAGTTGCTTATGACTTAGGAACAGAGCCACAGGCCCTTTTCTACTATGATAAACTTGGATTACTTAGTCATACCTCGCTGAAGCCATTTGACACTAAACATGATGGGACGATTCTTGCTGAAGGCGCAAGCGCAATTATACTTGAAAGTGAAAAAAGCATTCAAGACCGAAATGCCAAATGTTATGCAGAGCTTATTGGCGGTGATTCTAAAGCTGAAGGCGGCAGACTTTTTTCTGTTGAAGATGACGGTAAACAGTTAGAAAATCTTCTTAAAGATACTCTTAATAAATATAACGTAGACCCATCTAAATTTTCAGTAATTACCGCTCACGGCAATGGTAATCCCAAGTCAGATATCACAGAGTCAATAGCAATCAAAAACGTTTTTGGCGATAATATTCCAGTCACTGCATTCAAATGGTCAATGGGTCACACATTATGTGCCTCTGGCATATTAGATACTGCTTTAACTACTATGAGCTTAAACAACAAGTGCGTACCAGGTATTGCTAATTTTGAAAATATTTCTGTGAATTGTGAAAATATTTTTATAAACAAGCAACATCGCAATATTCATGAAGCCTCACATGCAATTGTTATTAATCGCGGATTTGCTGGGATTAATGCCTGTATTATCATAAAAGCATGTGAATAACATGGAAAATTGGCCAATCACATTTACAGGTAAACTCATATACTATCTATTGCCTTATCGACGCAAAATAATAATGCGTAATATTGAGCAAGTATTTGCAGATAAACTTACACCTAACGGTAAAATCAAACTTGCAAAAGCTTTTTACTCACATCTTGCCAAGTGCATAAAGGAAACCATACTAATTCGTTTCATAAGTGATAAAAAGCTCCAAGAAAAAGTAGATATAATTGGACACGAATATTTACTAAATGTTGCAAAAGATGGGCGCGGAGTCTTAGTCCTTACTGGGCATTTTGGTAGTTTCGAATTTGCACCTTTAGGTGGAATATTAAATTTCAAACAATATAAAGGACACTTCCACTTCATTCGCAAAAATATAGGTAATAAAATAATCGAGAAGATTCTTTTTAATCGTTACACCAAAGCTGGTCTACATGTAATACCCAAGCAAAATGCCATGCATATGGTCAAAGATGCTTTAGAAAAAAATCATGCTGTGATTTTTGTTTTAGACCAACATGCAATTGTTCAAAATAAGGATGGCATTCCAGTTGAATTTTTTGGCAAAAAAGCAGGGACTTATAGAAGCCTTGCATCAATTGCTAGACATACCGGCATACCTATTGTACCAGCAGCAGGATATCGTTTAAAAAACGGCAGACATGTTCTTGAATTTTACAAACCAATTCTATGGGAGGAATTCCCAACAACTAGTGAATCATTGTATCAAAATACCAAGAAATACAACGAAGCTCTGGAAAAAATTATTTTAGCTCATCCTGAGCAATGGATGTGGCTACATAAAAGATGGAAATTAGATAATTTTTATGCATCATGAAAAGTCTCAATCTTTTGACATTTCATGTACAGACCGATATAAATAGCCCACTCTATTCATAATAGTGGCAGCAAACGCGCAAAAAGTAATAATTTTTACAACAATACTGGAATATCTATATATTTGTGTTAGGATAACATAAATATTACTACTATTGTGCTACTATCATAGATAACAAGGAAGGGGTTGATTTCATGAAGATGAATCTTACTACAATTGCAGTTGGTATAAGTTTGGCTTTGGCCGCATCGCAAACTACGGCTGCCACCAAAAAAGTAATGGACGCTGATGATTTGAAAAGCGATTCCAGTAACGCTAACAAATGTTCTGGACTTGACTGTCTATTAAGAATGGGGACTTTTAGTTCGGAAAAATATGCGAATAGATACAAAGAGAACTTAGCAAGTAAAACCGACCAACAAGTAAAGGTTGAACAAGATAAAAAAAATAAAAACCTTTTCCATGTTATTGTTGGTCCTTTTCATGATTTTGCAAAAATGCTACAAACAAGCTCTGAGCTGTCTCGCAAACCAGTGAAAACAACAAACACCAGCGCAAAAAATACCGCCACACAAACCAAGGTGGTAGCTCAAAATAACGTAACAACAAAACCAGCTGCAACAGTAAAATCATCAGATTCAACACTAGGTATAGCTAAACCATTTATGGCTATTACAAATCTATTTAAATTCCATAATAATAATCTCAAACCAGTAAACACTGCAAAATATGGCAATAAAAGACGTACGATTGCAATGTCAACTACAAACAACAGATCTACAACTCCGCATAGCTCAATGACTAAACACCAACAAATTTTAGCCTCCCAAGCGGATTACCCAGTAAATCAAAAACCAAAAACTGATGCGAAAGGCAACGTCATACCACTATACAAAACCGGTCCTTATGTTGGAGTAAGTGCTGGAGTCTTAGATGAAATAGGAAAAAACCCAGCAACTGCAGCTTATCAAGCATTTTCTGGCACAGTCTCTGCTGGGGCCGGACATATGTTTACACATAGAATATACATGGGTGGAGAATTTTATTTTGGCGACGACCTTACTGCCAAAACCTACTCTCCTGGACAAACCGGATACTCTGTTAATTCTGGTATTTTCTATGGCGGTGATTTTATTCCAGGATTTATGATTACAGATACTGTATTAGGCTACCTAAGAATTGGTGGCATACGCGCTCATTTAAATTCCAAACCAACAGACCAAGTTGCAAGTAGTGTTTCTAGTTCAATTTACTCACGCAGAACCAACATCATTAAAAATGGTTGGCAAGTAGGTGCTGGAACGCAAACTAATCTATACAAAAACCTTGATGGTAGGGCTGAGTATGTATTCTCGCATATTAAAGGAATCGCCTATAGTGGAAATGCAAAAGTAACGATGGGTCAAGTAAATGTAGGTTTAGTATACAAATTTGCTGACTCTCTTCACAGAGCATAATTACATCTGAGCGGCCATCTAAGAGATAGCC
>CAZADN010000037.1:0-13807 GCA_964483895.1 uncultured Legionellaceae bacterium | reverse complement strand
CTTGTCTAGTTTTATTAGTTTTGTAATCGTGTAATTGCTTAACCAGATAACTAATATGTTGTCCTGCGAGATTAGGCCATTCTGGATTTTGACTTATACCATTGCCCCCATGACATGCAGCACATGTGCTAATCTTATCAAGATTTTGCGTTGAATCCTGGGTTGCAAAAACCCCAGTTGTTAATGAACATAAAAGTAAAGGCCATATTAGATAATTTAATTTCATGAAGTTTAGTACTTGCACTAAAATGCATTCAAGGATACCATTTCACAGCAATAAATGAAACTATTAATGAGCGAATAAATGTTAGATAACCCTTATACCAAAGCCACATTCTTAAAAAGTGCCGCGCTTGTTAAACAGTTGCCGGAAGATAGCGGCATAGAAGTTGCCTTTGCAGGAAGATCAAATGCCGGAAAGTCTAGTGCCTTAAATTGCCTAACTAATCAACGTCGACTTGCCAAAACCAGTAAAACCCCTGGGCGTACGCAGCTTATCAATGTTTTTACATTAGATATTGAAGCACGCAGACTTATTGATTTACCTGGGTATGGATTTGCTAAAGTATCTTTAAAGATTAAAGAAGATTGGCAAAAAAATTTAAGTAATTATTTGAAAGTTCGAGACAGTTTAAAAGGCTTAATACTGCTAATGGATATCCGCCATCCTTTAAAAGAACTTGATGCAACTTTGTTAAATTGGGCTTTAGAAGAAAATTTACCGGTACGTGTTTTGCTTACTAAAGCTGATAAACTTAGTAAATCACAAGCTAATTCAACCCTTTTAAAAGTCCAAAATCAATATCAAAATATTCCTAAGGAGCTTTTATCTGTACAGGTATTTTCGGCAACTAAAAAGATAGGGTTGGCAGAATTAATTGCGCATTTGAATATATGGTTCGATATGAGGTAGGCTTTTCCCGTACAAAGCACAGCCAGCCGAACCTAGTGCAGACCTAAATTACGTTTACTTTTTTCACTGCTATATTGGTGTTCTCTTTCTTCAGCTAAATAAGTATTGCGTTCTGCGTCAGTTAATAGCGGTGCGCATAAACCTGTTTTTATAGGTTTATTATTGTCGATATACTCTTTGATTTTATTCTCAGTTGTACGTGCTAATTCTGAGGCAGTTTTGAGAGCCAATGTTGTAAACGCTTGTTTATAATTATGGTGTCGCATTTTATTCCTACCTAATTAATTATCTCAAGTTGAATAACTTTTTTAACAAAAGCATTAACTTCAGCGTTAAATTCATTTTGTAATTCAAAAAAACCAACAAATTCATCTTGGATATTTTGATTTGTGGATTTTGACAAAAACTCAACTTTTAATAAGTTACTTTTAATATCTTCTATGCCTGAGCATAAGTTTTTGATTGGCATTGATTTAAGTTTGCTATACGATTCTTGCAAGTTTAACAAAGAGTCTGTTTTGTTGGATAATGTATCAATATATTCATAAATCTTTTGCGCACTTGCTCTTAAAGACTTTGCGCATTTATCTAACTGTTCGTTATAGACCGCCTCATCGTCATGAAATAATCCACTTTGATTGTGTGATAGTTGCCCCATAATTAAACTCCATATGCAATAAAAGGCATTAGTATTCGTTTAAATATCGAATTGATCGCACCATTTATCTTCTTATTGTTTAAATGTTAGTAGGTAATTTGGGTTCTGTCAAAATTGATAGCATTTAAGACGCGCGTCAAACTGCGTTTTCTAGTATAAATAAAAAGCCCATTTGATATGGGCTTTAATTAATATAATTTTCATTAAAACGGTTAAGTTTACCTAATTATACTTGTGTTAATTATTTATATTTTTAGCTTATTGTGATTTAAGTGAATTTAAAAATTACAACTTTATTAAAATAATTTTTTTGTTAATAATTTGTTTATATATTAATAATATTTTTTATAAAATATAAAATTTACCGTGGGTGTTCTTCAAAAAAAAGATGAACTCGATCTGTTGTCCATGTAGGAACTCCTGTTCCGAAAAAATCTTGATCTTCTGTCCAGATGGGGCAATTTAATGTCAGGGCAGTTGCAACAATAGGCCAGTCGCGAATATCACGGTTCTTTATTCGAAGCTGGGCTTCCTCTTTCTCTCGCTCATAAATAAGTTCATCAACAATGTGTAAAAGAGATCTAAGGTTATTTAGCAATATTAATGCAGGCTCAGCGGGCATTGTTCGTTTTTCAAATAAAAGGGGTAAATATTTTTGAGCATCAGCGATACAAACATCGGGTGTAAAAAAATCAACTCTTTCAATGTTTTCTATGATTAATGTTCTCACTTTATTTCCAAGAACTGCACGAATAATAATGTTAGCGTCTAATACAATTACTTTAGAAGTCATTACTTTTGCCTATCTTTTAAAGCGCGAAACTCTTGGAATAGTTCTTCTTCAGTTATTCCATGAGAAATAAGCAGTTTTTCTAGTGATTGTGCTGCTTGCTTTAAAGTATCTAATTCAGCTTTCTCAACATGGTGACGAGTAGGGATATAGTAACCAACGGTTTCCCCATGTCGAGTAATCGCAACAGGCACTGAAGTTAATACGTATTGGGGTAGATGAGCACGAAACTCACGCATACCTACTTTAAGTACATTTGCCGTCATAATGTATCTCTTATTTGTGTACACATATGTACACAATAGCAGTAATTGCCCATATTGTCAAAACACAGATTTTTTTATGCTATTTCGCTTTCAACCTTTCAATCGTACTAGCAGTTATTTTTCTCACAAATTTGTTAAAAAATACTGTGCTGCGTAAGGTGAGTTTGTAACTATAATTTTTACATCATTTTTATACAAAAGACAAACAAAAGCCCACTTTATATGGGCTTTAATTAATTATCTTCTTAGGTGACCTCTAAAACGGAATATCGTCGTCTAGTTCTTCTAATGCGTCTACTTGAGGTTGAGTTCTTTTATTTTTATTTTCAGAGGACGTTGTTTCAAAATTTTGAGTTGGAATATCATCTTGAATGTTATTATTTCCGCCTTTTGAATCCAACATTTGTAAGTCATTAGCAACAATTTCTGTTGTGTAACGATCTTGGCCTTGTTGATCTTGCCATTTTCTTGTTCTTAATGAACCTTCTACATAAACTTTTGAGCCTTTACGTACGTACTCTCCAACTATTTCGCCTAATCTATTAAAAAATACGACTCGATGCCATTCTGTTTTATCTTGACGTTCACCAGTTTGTTTATCTTTCCAGGATTCTGTAGTTGCAATTGAAACAGTTGCAACTGCGTTGCCATTTGGCATATAGCGTACTTCAGGGTCTGTACCTACGTGACCAATTAATATGACTTTATTGATTCCTCGTGCCATTTTATTCTCCGTTATGTGCTAGGTTGAAAAATAGATTATACATAATTTAAAAATAATACTTAAGATCATTTACAATTAATTGCACAATGAATAGTGTAAATGCAATAAATACTAAACGATAGATTAATATTTCTAAAGCTATCGACATAGGTTTTCCACGTATTTTTTCGATAAATCCATATATTATTGCACCTCCATCTAAAGTTGGGATTGGTATAAGATTAGCAATAGCCATAGCTAGGCTAAAATTGGCAATAAAATAAAAAAATGTTGCGAGCCCTTGTGCGAAAGAATCAATAATTGCTTCGAAAAACTTAAATGGACCTATTAAGGTTGCAAATGGAATGTGCCCAGATAAAATTTGTTTTATCATGACAGCAAAAAAGTTGGTCAGCTCTATTAATTGTGCAAAACCGTTTTTAAAAGCGGTGTTAAAGCTTACGCCTTGAATGTGCAAGCTATTTTCTTCTATATTTTGGGGGGTAAAACCAATTGCAGTGAATAAGGAGTAATCTTTAGAATTTTTATTCCAAGTATTTATAATATCTAAATTAATTTTGGTTTTTTTACAATCATTGCTAGGATTGCAAATTGTCATTTCTACATCTTTTTGACCAACATGCATGATGAGTTGCATTGCAACTTCGCGAAAATAAGAGGTTTTATGGTTAGCTATAGAAGTTATTTGTGAGTTTGCCTCCAAACCTGCAACCGCAGCATTACTATTTGGAATAACTTCAGCAACCATTGGTTTTAATTGATTAAACCCAAGCATTAACATAAATATTAAAGCGACAAAAGCTAAAAATAAATTTGCAAATGAGCCTGATAATAAAATAATTATGCGAATCCAAAGAGGTTGTTTATCAAAACAGTATAATTGCTCATTAGCGCTAACGGGACTTACTCTATTGTTATAGAGTTGTACTCTTCCACCAATTAATAAAGGACAGAGTTCGATAATGTAGCCGTTTTTAGATTGCCAGCCAAATAAAGGCCGTCCAAAACCCAAAGAGATTTTTTGAATTTTCACGCCGAAGATTTTAGCAGCAATCCCATGACCTAGTTCATGAACACCAATTACACATATAAGACATATTATTACGGCACAAACAGAGATTAAAGTTTGCATATAGGCCTCTTGATAAAATTCTAGTTATAAAAATCAGAGCCGCGACCGTGAGGAGGCGGTAATTTTTGACTGATATAAAACTGTGTAATAAAGCATAGCATGGTTGATCTCAATATAGAAATATGCGAGCATTATTCCCCAGTAAATTATAGGAAAAAATATTATTATGCCATCATTTGATATAGTTTCAGAAATTTCAGAAGTTGAATTACGCAATGCGGTTGATAATGCAAATCGTGAAGTTGCTAGTCGGTTTGATTTTCGTAATGTTGTGGCGACTATTGAATTAAATGAGTTAAAAGTTACTTTAAAGTCAGAGTCAGATTTTCAAGTAAGGCAGCTTGAAGAGATTTTAAGAAATAATTGTGTGCGTAGGGGCGTAAGTACTGTCGGGGTTGAAATGGAAGATAAACCAGTGCACAGTGGACGGACATTTTCTTTAACTATGAGTTTTAAACAAGGCATTGATCAACCTATTGCTAAAGAAATTATTAAAGAATTAAAAGAATCAAAAGTAAAAGTGCAAGCCTCTATTCAAGGTGATAAAGTACGTGTAACTGGGAAAAAAAGAGATGACTTACAAGAGAGTATAGCTCTACTTAAAAAATCCCAAATAGAGCTACCTTTGCAGTTTAATAATTTTCGCGATTAATTGGTTATTACCTTATCAGCAAGAAGATTTTTGCTGGCATCTAGAGCTTTGGATAATTCATCGACAAAATTATTTTGACCAAGAAGTTTTATTATCCCAGCTTTATGTAATTTACTGGCAACCGCAGATTTAGCTCCGCAAATAATTACATGTACTCCGCGTGCATGTAAATCAAGAATGGATTCTTCTAAGGCTTGTAAGCCAGTAAAATCTATCAATGGTACCCAGCGTAAACGAATTATTAATACTTTTGGATCGTTGTGCGTATTAGCTAAAACACTTTCAAAGTTTTTTACAGCCCCAAAAAATACCGGACCATCAATAGAATAAACCATAATATCTTTAGATAAGCTTGATAAATTAACATTATCCGGTAATTCATCAGCTAATTCTTCATGTGAGTGCGGAGTTATTTCTGTACTGCTAGACATGCTTATAATGAAATGTGCTATTGCTAATACAACCCCAACATTTACTGCTACTACTAAATCTACAAATACGGTAAAAAACAAAGTTACAAACAAAACTACGATATCTGCACGCGGTGCTTTTTTGATAAGATTAACTATATGCTTTGCATCACTCATATTCCAAGCAACCACAAATAAAATTGCTGATAATGCGGCTAGTGGGATATCTGTTGCCATTGGGGCGAAAAATACAATTATTAGAATTAAAGTTACCGAGTGAATTATTCCCGATAATGGGCTGTTAGCTCCATTACGAATATTAGTAGCTGTACGTGCAATTGCACCAGTTGCAGCAAAACCACCAAACATTGGTGTAATAACGTTTGCGATGCCTTGGCCAATTAGCTCTTGGTTAGAATCATGTTTAGTGTTTGACATGCCATCTGCGATTACTGCTGACAAAAGAGATTCAATTGCACCAAGCATCGCTATGGCGAAAGCCGACCCCATAAGCTCCATAATTCTATCTATAGTTAAAACTGGTAGTTTAAAAGTTGGTAATCCTTTAGGTATTCCACCAAAAGCAGTGCCAATAGTTTCAACTCCTTCAAATTTAAATATGGCAAATAAAATAGTTGCATAAGCTAAAGCTAATAGTGGCCCAGGCACACGTTTTAGAAAGCTTATTTTATTGCCATAAATAACTACTAATAAGGATGATAGCCCGATTAAAGTTGAGTTAAGACTAATTTTTGGAAATGATGTGATTAAGCTAAATAATTTCTCGTGAAAATGTGTGCCAACAGGTGTTGGTAATCCAAAGAAATATTGCCATTGCCCAACCCAAATTACGATCGCAATCCCGGCGGTAAAGCCAATTATTACTGGATAAGGTATGAACTTAATAACATTGCCAAGTTTAAAAATCCCCATCAGAAATAGTATGCAGCCGGCCAATAAGGTTGCGATTTGTAATCCATCTATGCCATATTTTGCGGTTACACTTGATAAAATTACAACAAAAGCGCCAGTTGGGCCCGCAATTTGTAAGCGACTACCACCAAAGATTGAAACTATTAATCCTGCAACAATAGCTGTATATAAACCTTGTTCTGGTTTAGCTCCTGATGCTATTGCAAATGCCAACGCTAAGGGCAAGGCTACAACGCCAACAATAATTCCAGATATTATATTTGGTAGCCAATGTTGTTTATGAAATAAACCTTGTCTATGTGATTGAATTATTGTCTTCATGAGTAATCCCTGAATTATAAAAATGTATTGCGAGTTCATTGTAACATAAAAAAACAAAAAATACGTTTATAGATTAAATAGTTGCTAATTTTTGTATCAACGATCTCTTATATATAAATTTCTTGTTGCTTGTGTCTTTTCGTAAGCAAATAGATAGGTTATCATGACGGTTGCTATAATCTTGAGTGATAAAATGTTAACACAATACTTACCTATTCTTGTTTTTATTTTAGTGGGCTTTGGCTTAGGCATCGCTTTGACTGGCGTTGGTAAATTACTTTCATCAAGAAAGCCAGGTGCTGCTAAAGATTCCCCTTATGAATGTGGATTTTCCGAATTTGAAAGTGCGCATATACCATTTGATGTACGTTTTTATTTGGTTGCTATCCTATTTATAATTTTTGACCTTGAGACAGCGTTTTTCTTCCCATGGTCTTTAGTGTTACGTAAAATTGGCTGGGGTGGATTTTCAGCGATGATGATTTTCTTGGGGGTTTTGGTTATTGGTTTTATTTATGAGTGGAAACGAGGTGCTTTAGAATGGGAATAGAACAACCTCTTGAACAATTAAAAAATCAAGGTTTTTTAACAACCTCGGTCGAGAGAATATTTAATTGGGCACATAGTGGTTCGATGTGGCCCATGACTTTTGGTTTAGCTTGTTGTGCTGTAGAAATGATGCATGTAGGTGCCGCGCGTTACGATTTGGATAGATTCGGAATAATTTTCAGACCAAGCCCGCGTCAATCTGATGTTATGATAGTCGCTGGAACTTTATGCAATAAAATGGCACCGGCGTTACGTAAAGTTTATGACCAAATGTCTGAACCACGTTGGGTTATTTCTATGGGCTCTTGTGCGAATGGTGGTGGATATTATCATTATTCTTATTCTGTTGTGCGTGGCTGTGATAGAATTGTGCCGGTAGATATTTATGTACCGGGATGTCCGCCAACAGCAGAAGCGTTATTATATGGTATTATCCAGCTGCAAAATAAAATTAGACGTAAAAACATTATTAAGGTTAGAGCGTGATTACTCTGAAGACAGATTCTAAGATTTTGATATAGGTGCATTTAATTTATGGCGAAATATGAAAAGCTTGCAGAAAACTTGCGTGCGCAAGATGAATTTTCTTTATCTGCAATTGAAGTTGCCTTTGCTGAAGTGACTGTAGAGTGTGATAAAGCTAAGGTTGTCGAATTTTTGACAGAACTAAAAACTAACAAGTTATTTGCTTTTGATCAGTTAGTTGATCTTTGTGTTGTAGATTATTTGTCTTATGGAGATTCAGCGTGGGAGACAAATGATGCAACAGATAAAGGCTTTTGCCGAGCAGTAAATCAGCAGTTAAACACATCCAAAACCAATGATAAAGGGCGTTTCGCAGTTGTTTATCATCTTTTGTCAACTAAAAATAATCATAGACTGCGTGTAAAAGTATTTTTAAGCGAAGATTGTTTGATTGTGCCATCGGTTCATGCCATTTGGAAATCTGCAAATTGGTTTGAGCGAGAAGCATATGATTTATTTGGCGTTTTATTTTCCGAACATCCTGATTTGCGCCGCATACTTACTGACTATGGTTTTATTGGTCATCCATTTCGTAAAGATTTTCCAGTTAGCGGACATGTGGAAATGCGTTATGATGCGAAATTAGAAAAAGTTATTTATGAACCAGTAGATATTGAACCAAGAATTTTAGAGCCAAAAGTGGTTCGTAATGATAGTCGTTATATTGATGAGTGAGGAATACTAAGTGAGCATAGATTTACAAAGTTATACTCTTAATTTTGGCCCACAACATCCAGCAGCACATGGGGTTTTGCGTATGGTTTTGGAGCTAGAAGGGGAAACTATCAAACGCGCCGATCCTCATATTGGTTTATTACATAGAGCAACAGAGAAGCTTGTTGAAACCAAACCATATTTACAAAATATCGGTTATATGGACAGGCTAGATTATGTATCAATGATGTGTAATGAACATGCTTATGTACGTGCAATCGAAAAATTACTCGGTGTAGAAGCGCCAATTCGCGCACAATATATCCGTACAATGTTTGATGAAATAACGCGGGTTTTAAATCATCTGTTATGGCTTGGAGCGACTGCTTTAGATATAGGTGCGATGACTGTATTTTTATATTGTTTTCGTGAACGTGAAGATCTCTTTGATTGTTACGAGGCAGTATCTGGCGCACGTATGCATGCTACATATTATCGCCCAGGCGGAGTAGCACGTGATTTACCAGATTCTATGCCCAAATACAAACCATCCAAATGGCATACTGAGCGTGAAGTTGAGAAAATGAACGCTAATCGCCAAGGTAGTTTATTGGATTTTATTTGGGATTTTACTGAAAGATTCCCTAAATGTGTTGATGAATATGAAACTTTGTTGACTGATAATAGAATTTGGAAACAAAGAACGGTTGATATTGGTGTGGTTTCTCCTGAACAAGCGTTAACTTGGGGTTTTAGCGGACCAATGCTACGAGCTTCCGGTATTGAGTGGGATTTACGTAAAAAACAACCATACGCGGCTTATAGCAATATGCAATTTTCTATTCCTGTTGGTAAAACTGGTGATTGTTACGATAGATATTTGGTGCGTGTTGAAGAGCTTAGACAATCAAATGCTATTATCCGTCAATGTGTTGCATGGTTACGGGATAATCCTGGTCCAATTAAATTAGATTCACATAAAATTACGCCTCCTTCAAGAGTTGAAATGAAGCATGATATGGAAGCATTAATCCATCATTTTAAACTTTTCTCTGAAGGTTTTAGTGTTCCAGTAGGCGAGGTTTATAGTGCAGTTGAGGCTCCAAAAGGAGAGTTTGGTATTTACATGGTTTCTGATGGGGCAAATAAACCATATCGAATGAAGATTCGTGCGCCAGGTTTTGCGCATTTATCCGGTTTTGATGAAATGGTAAAAGGGCATATGTTGGCAGATGCAGTTGCAATTTTAGCGAGCCAAGATATAGTCTTTGGTGAAATTGATAGATAGAAGGTCAATTAAGTTATGGCAGATAATGCAGCAAAATTAAATAATCAATTTGTAAGCGCAGCTGGCTTGCAAGAAATAGATAAATGGATTGCTAAATATCCAGAAGAGCAACGTCAGTCTGCGGTAATGAGCGCATTGATGGTTATTCAAGAAGAGCATGGTTTTTTGACTGCTGAGTTGATGGATAGTTTGGCTGAATATTTAAATATGTCGCCTATATCGGTTTATGAAGTAGCTAATTTTTATTCTATGTATGAATTAAAACCAACAGGTAAGAATTTAATTAACGTTTGTACGAATATTTCCTGTAAGTTATGTGGTTCGACGGAAGTAGTTAATTATCTTAAGAAAAAGCTACAAGTTAATTTGGGTGAAACAACCAACGATGGTAAGTTTACTTTGCGCGCGGTTGAGTGTCTTGGTGCTTGTGTAAATGCACCTATGATGCAAATTAATAAAAATTATCATGAAAATTTAACGGCTGATAAAATTGATAAAATTTTAGAAGAGTATGTGTGAGGCTTAATTAATGGTCGAATTGAATCAGGTTTGTTATCGGACATTACACTTAAAAGATCCATGGAGCTTAAAAACTTATGAAAGCATCGGTGGATATCAAGTTTGGCGCAAAATTTTAAAAGAAAAGACGCCTCCGAATAAAATTATAGATGAATTAAAATTATCAGCATTACGTGGACGAGGTGGCGCAGGTTTTCCAACTGGTTTAAAGTGGAGCTTTATTAATCGCGCTAATCCTTTGCAAAAATATGTAGTTTGTAATTCGGATGAGGGCGAGCCTGGAACGTGTAAAGATCGTGATATTTTAAGATATAATCCTCACCAGTTGATAGAGGGCATGGCTATTGCTGGTTATACTATGGGTGCGACAGTTGGTTATAATTATATCCGTGGTGAATTTTGGGAACCATACCAAAGGGTTGAAAATGCTTTAGCAGAGGCTCGTGAAGCAGGATTACTTGGTGAAGATATTCAAAATTCTGGAATTAATTTTACCTTACATAACCATTTGGGAGCCGGAGCATATATCTGTGGTGAAGAAACCGCCTTGCTTAACTCTCTAGAAGGTAAAAAAGGCCAACCACGATTTAAACCTCCTTTTCCAGCAAATTTTGGTTTATATGGCAAACCTACCACAATTAATAATACAGAAACATATGCCTCCGTGCCAGTTATCTTGGAAAGAGGTGGGCAATGGTTCTTAGATTTAGGTAAACCTAATAATGGCGGAACTAAGTGCTTTAGTGTTAGTGGGCATGTAAATAAACCAGGGAACTTTGAAATACCTTTAGGCACTCCTTTTAAGACATTGTTAGAATTGGCAGGTGGTGTTAGAACAGGCCATCATCTAAAAGCAGTAATACCTGGTGGTTCGTCAATGCCTGTTTTACGAGCTGATGTAATGCTTAAGCTTGATATGGATTTTGATAGCTTACAAAAAGCTGGCTCTGGATTAGGCTCTGGAGCAGTAATTATTATGGATGAAACTACATGTATGGTTGATGCATTATATAGACTGTCAGAGTTTTATATGGATGAGTCATGTGGTCAATGCACGCCATGTCGTGAAGGTACTGGTTGGCTTGTTCGACTCCTGCATAAGATAAAATCCGGTCACGGCGAAGCTGGTGATGTGGAAAGATTGGTGAACGTTGCAAATGGCATAGAGGGTAGAACTATTTGCGCTTTAGGTGAAGCCGCTGCATGGCCAGTACAGAGTTTTGTTAGAAACTTTCGCGATGAGTTTGAGTATTTTGTGAAAAATAAAAAATCGCAAGTTGCTTAGGCCTTGGAGATGTCGCGATTGTGACATTCTAGGCTGAACGGGTTAAGTTTGTTTAATTGTTTAATAAAGAAAGGTTAACAATGGCTACCATTGAAATCGACGGAAATACTATAGAAGTAGAAAATGGCAAAATGATTATCGAAGTTGCCGATGAGCAAGGGATTTATATTCCTCGTTTTTGCTATCATAAAAAACTATCAGTCGCGGCTAATTGTCGTATGTGTTTAGTTGAAGTAGAAAATTCGCGGAAAACTGTTCCTGCCTGCGCGACTCCTGTTAATGATGGCATGAAAGTTTTTACTAAATCTAAGGCTGCCCGTGCATCTCAAGAAGCAGTTATGGAGTTTTTATTGATAAATCACCCGTTAGATTGTCCTATTTGCGATCAGGGTGGTGAATGTGAATTACAAGATATTTCTATGGGATTCGGTAAAGATGAATCAAATTATTCTGAATCTAAACGCTCGGTAAGTGATGATGATTTAGGCGATTTAATCGCGACAGAGATGACTAGATGCATACAATGTACACGCTGCGTGCGTTTTTGCGATGAAATAGCGGGTCTGCCCGAGTTAGGTGGCATTGGTCGTGGCGAAAATATGCAAATTAGCACTTATGTGCAACATAATATGCAATCAGAAGTATCTGGGAATATTATCGATTTGTGCCCGGTTGGAGCATTAACATCTAAACCTTATCGATTTACTGCTAGACCTTGGGAGATGGTAGAACTTGCAAGTGTTGCACCACATGATTGTTTAGGTACAAATGTTTATTTGCATACAAGACGCGATAAAGTGATGCGCGTAATACCTAAAGAAAATGATGCAATTAATGAAACATGGCTTGCAGATAGAGATAGATTTAGCTATTTGGGTTTAAATAGTGCTAATCGTCTAGCAGAGCCGCTTATAAAAACTAATGGTAAATGGGAAAAGACTAATTGGCAAAATGCGTTAGAGTTTGTTGCAAGTGGGATTACGCGTATTTTGAAAAAACATGGTCCTAAACAGTTTGCAGCTTTTTCATCACCATCAGCAACAATGGAAGAAGCATATCTTTTACAAAAAATGCTACGGACATTTGGAATTGAAAATTTAGATAATAGATTACAGCAAACCGATTTTCGTGACCAAGATTTACAATCAATTTTACCAAATAATGGCATTGCTTATGCTGAAATTGAGAACCAAGAAGCACTGTGTATTATTGGCTGTAATCTTGATAAAGAGCTACCTCTTGCGGCAATTAGAGTGAGGAAAGCCAGCATTAATGGCGCGGAAGTTTCTGCTATTAATCCAATTGATTATGCTTATAAATTTAATCTTAAAAATAAACTAATAACGGCCCCACAAAATTTGGTATTAAATCTAGCCAAAGTATTGGTGGCAGCGATTAAAAATAAAGACGCTTTGCCATTAGAGGTTTCGCAATTAATTGTGGATTTAAAGTCCGATGCAACTGCAAAAGCTATTGCTAAATCATTAACATCTAAAAATGCCGTTATTCTTACTGGCGCAATTGTTGAAAATCATCCTGAAGCTTCTGTGATTCGTATGTTAGTTCATTATATTGCAGAACATACTGGCGCGAAAATAATAAGATTTACTGATGGTGCAAATAGCGCTGGTGTAAATATTGCGGGGATGTTACCAAATAGACGCGCGGCTGGGCATTTTATTGATGAACAAGGTTTGCCTGCGCATGAAGCGATTGCAGCCAAACTTAAAGGTTATTTACTCCATGCAGTTGAACCAGGATATGATTTTGCTAATCCAGCTGCGGCAAGAAAAGCTATGCTTGGTGCGGAATTTGTAGTTGCGCTTTCAGCTTTTCGTACTGATGAGTTATTAGAATATGCGGATGTTATTCTACCTATCGCTCCATTTGCTGAGACATCAGGCACATATGTTAATATTGATGGCACTTGGCAAACTACAAAAGGCGCGGTTAAGCCTTTTGGTGAGTCACGTCCTGCTTGGAAGGTTTTGCGCGTATTGGCTAATGTGCTACTTTGTGATGGATTTGATTATACTTCAAGCGAAGAAGTATTATCAGAAATTAAAACTCAGTTTCAACTTAGATCTAAAGAAAAAACAGGGTTTTATTATCCAAGCGCAATACCTGCAAGTGATTCAGGATTGCACCGTATTGGTGAAAGACCGTTATATAGGGTTGATAGCTTGGT
>CAZADN010000036.1:2309-14057 GCA_964483895.1 uncultured Legionellaceae bacterium | reverse complement strand
CAGAGCCACGCATTTAAACATAATGAGCGATAGCTAAACATTGAAAAAAATAAAATTTTTTTTCAAGACAGTTGCTACAGTTTTTCTTATGATCATATGCACATTCTGCTATAAAATTATGCTATAATGTTTATATAAGTTTTTTTGAGGTATAGGTATGCCTAATAGTAATAAGAGTTTGCACGATGCGTTAGAAATTCTTGATCTAACCAATAATTTAGATGAGAATATTAAATATTTAAAGGATTTTTTGGGACCTAAAGGTTACAAAGTTACACCTAATGAAGAAACGCGAAAAAGAGCCGAAGATTTATATAAAATTTTGGGACTTCCTGTACCAGTAGAGATAAATCTTGATGGTGAACCTGATCCATTGGGAGCAGAAGCTGTTCCTCTAAAATCTATAATAGACGTTGCTAAGTATAAATTGGCTACCGCTGAAGCTTTGCAAAAAATTAATGCTATTAAAGATGATGAGGATTTGACGAGTGAAAATTATAATTATTTAATTACGCTGTGCCCTCAAACTTGGCCTGAGTATGACGCTATTTTTAAAAAGTTTTGTAAAGATAATTTTTTACAAGATACAAATCCTAAAGTTGAGCAATCTTTTCAATCTATATATGAGGCTGCGAGAGTTAAATATAATCATATTGTTGATAAAACAGAAATAAGAAGCGCTGATAAAGTAAATGAATTAGCTGAAGTCATAAAAACTAAACAAGATAAATTAGCAGAAACTTTAAAAAAATTAAAAGCCATACAAGATAGTATTGCTCCTATTCTAGGTTCAATTTCCCAAAAACAAC
Source organism: uncultured Legionellaceae bacterium (assembly GCA_964483895.1). Lineage (GTDB taxonomy): Bacteria > Pseudomonadota > Gammaproteobacteria > Legionellales > Legionellaceae > 2-12-FULL-35-11. Next base: position 13,248 of record CAZADN010000036.1, on the reverse strand, counting down.
AAGAAATAAACAAAAAAAGACAAGCTATGGACATTGAGCTTAAAGATGCTAGAGATAAAGCACGTAAAGAGGCGATAAAAGAAAGTATTTCTCAAATGGATGCAGAAAAAAATCTTTTGGATGTTACAGAGGAAAAATTAAGTAATATAAATGCACGATTACAACATAGATATAATAAAGCGGCTGAAAATATTGGTAATAAGCTTGAATTACAATCTATGAAGATTAACCAAAAAGTAGAAAGAAAAGGGATTACTTGGGAAGAAGATGCGAATGTGGTTAAAGCGGATAAATTAAATCATTGTGTAGCGTTAGACCGTAGTTTTTATGTTATAGAAAATGGTAACTTTAAGTATAAAGTTATACCATCTCTTGGTGCAAATCCTATCGTTGGAACAATTCTTTTATCAGATCTTGGTTTGAATGAAAGCTCTGATTTTCAAGATGAAGATGTGCAACAAAAGATCAATGCTCAATTGGTTGCAAGAAATCACCTTATAGAGAAATATGAACCATTCAAACTTGGCGATCCTAAATTTGGTATAGCCGCAGATGAAAAAGCCGTAACTAGCATTGGCAATATTTTTGATGATTTAGCAGGTGATGTAGCAAGATGTGAAAGAGTCGTTCATTTGGCGGAGATGGCAGCAAATGACCCTGGTAAACAATTACATTCAAATCAGCCAGTTAATGCATTTGTTGAGGTTATGTCTTTAGCGGACATTTGTTCATTTAATGAACAAGGCCTGCCATATTTTATTGATGAAATTATTGATAAAAATACGCAAAAACCAAGACAAGAAAAAGATTCGCGGTTGCAATATGGTTTGGAAGGAGAGGTCATTACTCGAGGGGTTATGCTTAGGCCTGGTGAAATTAAGCGTTCTTCATATGTAACTTATAAGCAAGATGGTTCAATAGATCCTGAAAGTAAAATTGTAATAGATACGAGTCTTGTTAAATCTAAAGAGACAAAAGAATATTCAGTTGCGAAAGTTACTTATACTTCTAAAGGGGCTTTAACTCAAGAAGAAAAGAAATTAGCAGCTTTCCGCTTTGCACGAGAATTGCTACGCCAATACACTGAAGGTGATTGTAAAAATCCAATCAATATCAAAGCAGGTGTAAATGCTGACGCGGACGCTGCAAAAGAACAAGCCACCTTGGTTTATGCTGCCCTTATGATGCTTACTTCGCCAGAAAATAAAGGTGATGATTATATTCACTTACCTAACCATATGCTTAATATCGATGTTAAAGGTGTTGGTGGACCTGATTTATTAGAGTGGCCATGGAAGAGGAAACAAGAGTTTATAAATAAATATTTCGGGGATGAAAAGCAAAGAAAAGAAATGCGTTCTGAAGTAACTAGCGAATATAGATCTATACGTAGTAATTTTATGAATAATGAAAAAAAAGCTAAAATAGTTGATAATGCAGCCGATGATATTCACTATACTCAACATAAAATTAAATAAGAGGGTTTATGGATAAGCAACAATTAGCAATAGGAGTGTTTGACTCTGGAATGGGTGGGCTCACAGTCTTACGCGCTCTTGAAGAAAAACTACCTAACGAATCTTTTGTTTATCTTGGTGATACGGCGCGTCTGCCATATGGTACTAAAAGTATAAATACGATACAACAATACTCCTTGCAAATGGGTAGGATTTTAGTTGAAAGGCGCATTAAAGCACTGGTAATTGCGTGTAATACAGCAACTACAGCTGCACTTTCGCATTTGCAAGGAACACTTGTTGATTTACCAATCCTTGGTGTAATTACTCCAGGAGCCAAGGCAGCAATTGCCGCGACGGTTAATCAACGCATTGCTGTATTGGCAACAGAAACAACTATTGCCTCAAATGCTTATCAAAATCTCATTTTAAAAAACTTACCTAATTCAGAAATAAGCGCACGAGCTTGTAGTTTATTAGTGGCTTTAGCCGAAGAAGGTATGGTTGATAATAATATTGCGCGCGAAGCATTAAATTATTATTTAACCAATATAAAAGATGAAGATACAATCCTTTTAGGCTGTACACATTTTCCAGTTTTTAAGCCATTATTAAGTGAAATGTTACCGCAAAATGTAAAAATCGTAGACTCGGCTTTGGCAACAGCTGATGCACTTTATGAATTATTAAAAACTGAAAATCTTTTAGCTAATACAGCAAGTAAAACTCCAGAAACTAAATATCTTGTTACAGATTCTATAGCAAGATTTAAAAAAGTAGGACAGATATTTATCAATAAAAATCTAGAAAATGCGAGTATTGAACTTGTGGATATTAAACCAGGCGTAGTATCTTATTAGGCTCTAGCCTTATTCAAAATCACTTTTTAATGGCCTGCCCATTAATTTTTGCGCTGATTTTATGGGGCTGCTTTGGTTAGTTAGAATTTCGTATACTTCATTGCAAATTGGCATGTCAATTTTATGTTTTTTTGCTAAATAGTGAATTTGTTCGGCGTTTTGTGAGCCTTCTACTACTTGCCCGATTTCTTGTTTAGCGGTTTCTGCATCTATGCCTTCACCAAGTTTTAAGCCGAATCTGCGGTTTCTAGATTGGTTATCGGTGCAGGTTAAAACTAAGTCGCCAGTTCCAGCCAATCCCATAAATGTTTCAGTTTGTGCTTTAAAAACATGGCCTAAACGTTGCATTTCTTTGATACCTCTGGTAATTAACGCGGCTCTTGCATTGGCACCAAATTTTAAACCGTCACTTATTCCACAAGCTATCGCGATGACATTTTTGACTGCACCGCAAATTTGCACGCCATTTATATCTTGGCTTGCATAAAGACGTAGGCTATCATTGTGTAAAATTTTAGTAATGCTACTTGCATATGTTTGATTATTACTCGCAATAACTAAAGCCGTAGGCAATTCTTCTGCGACTTCTTTGGCAAAAGATGGGCCTGAGATTACCGCAATAGGAAATTTATCTCCAAATTTTTCAAAAACTAACTCACTAAGTAATTTATTACTGCTTGGATCAATACCTTTAGTAATCCAAGCAAGACCTTTAATAGGCATGGTAATTTTATTTAAAATTTCCGAGAATGCGTGCGAAGGTACAGCAATTACTGGAAACTCAGCTTGGTCAATACAATCTTCTATTGAATCACTAATATGTAAATTTTCAGGCAAAGTTACATTAGGTAGATAACGCGCATTAGCATTGCCTTTGCGCATATCATTAAGGAGCTTTATATCACGACCCCAAAGGGCTACGGAAGTACCGTTTTTAGCTAAATTAATAGCAAGGGCACTACCCCAAGAGCCCGCACCTAATATTGCAACTTTGAAGTTTGCCATGATTAGTGTTCTGTTTCTGTGGGTTGTTGTTTTGAAAGCTCCGCTAATTGTTGCATATATAATGCATCAAAATTAATTGGTGCCAATACAAGCTGTGGGAAACTGCCGCGCATTACTTCAGATGATATTACTTCTCTTGCATATGGGAATAATAAACTTGGACAAAAGCTATTTAGCAAGTGTTCTAATTGCTCTTTAGTTGGTCCTTGAATAGTAAATATACCTGCTTGTTCAACTTCAACTAAAAAAGCAGTTTTTTTATTATTTATTACTTTAGCTGTGACTGTTAAAACCACTTCAAATACGTCTTTATCTAATTCATGATGCTCTGAGTTTAAATCAAGGTTTAATTCAGGTTCCCATTTTTCTTGAAATACCATGGGAGTGTTATTAGTTTCATATGATAAATTTTTGATATAAACCCTTTGTACCATAAATTGTGAGTTATCTTCAGGTTGTGCATTTTGGTTCTCAGTTGTCATTTTTTATCCTTTTAATAGTTCGTCAAGTTTTCCTTGTTGATTTAAAGCGTATAAATCATCAAAACCACCGATAGACTTACCGTTTATAAATATTTGCGGTACTGTACGACGTTGGCTTTTTTCAATCATTTCTTCAATCTTTTCAGGGTGTTCATCTAAAGAGATTTCAGTGAAATTTTGTTTTTTATTGGTTAATAATACTTTTGCTTTATCACAATATGGACAATAACCTTTAGTGTACATGATTATTTCGGCCATCATAATACTCCTATTTTTTAACAAGAGGGAGGCTAGCTTGTTGCCAAGCTTCGATTCCACCTTTTAATACCATGGGATTAGCATATTCTTGAGCACGCAGAGTTTTTGCAAGAGCCCCAGCCTGGATACCACGATTACAAACTAAAATAACATCTTGTTTTTTATATTTATTGAACCGAGGTGTTGAGAAATCATCTTCGGCTGCGCGAATGGCGCCAATTATATGGCCGTTTTTAAACGCAGCAGGATCACGTAAATCTATAACAGCTGCATTAGAATTATTAATTAAATTTACAGCTTCTTCGGGAGTAATACTCTTTCCTTGTGAGCGTGAATTTAAAAATTCATTAATGCAAATTAAAATGCTTATCACAATAAATGCAACACCAAGTTGCCAGTGATTTTGAATAAATTGAACAAATTGTTCCATTGAGTAACCTACACAATAATTAAAATCGCCTAAGTATAAAGATTATTGGCGTGCATAGTCAATTGCGAAATTAAATTGTCTATGGCAAGTCCTTGATAAACGTTTTGAAAATAGACTAAATTCCATATTTGTCGTACAATTACGGAATAAATTCCTTTTTTGGATGTGCAATGAAAAATAGAATAATAACTTTACCAGATGATTATAGTTTTTTTCTTTTTGGTGCACGAGGTGTTGGTAAGAGTACTTTGCTGCGTGAGCGATTTGATAATGAGCATTGTTTTTGGATAGATTTACTTAATCCTGTAAATGAAGATAGATACTCACGAAATCCAGAAATTCTATTTGCAGAAATACGCTCTTTAGCTAATTCCATTACACATGTGATAATTGATGAAGTGCAGAAAATACCTAAGTTACTTGATATAGTTCATAGTCTTATTGAAAGTACTAACAAGATTTTTATTTTAACTGGTTCATCAGCGCGTAAATTAAAATCTGGTGGTGCCAATTTATTAGCAGGACGCGCATTTGTTAAAAAACTGTATCCATTTTCATTTATTGAGTTGGATGATGATTTTTTTTTAGAAAAAGCTTTAAATATTGGAATGTTACCTAAAGTCTGGGATTTTAAAAGTAACCATGCCCAATATGATTTTCTTGAGGCTTATACTTATACATATTTAAAAGAAGAAGTATGGGCTGAGCATTTAATTTATAAATTAGAGCCTTTTCGGAAATTTTTGGAAGTTGCTGCGCAAAGCAATGGAAAATTAATAAATTATGCTAATATATCACGCGATTGCCTGGTTGATTCTAAAACTATTAAAACTTATTTTAATATTTTGGAAGATACTTGGGTTGGGTTTATGCTCGAGCCTTATCAAAGCTCTTTTCGTAAACGTCTTGCACAAACACCAAAATTTTATTTTTTCGATTTAGGTGTGGTGCGAGCTTTAGCAAGAACTCATAGAGTAAAGGTTTTGCCACAAACTTTTGGTTACGGAGATTATTTCGAGCAATTTGTAATCACAGAAATATATAAATTATGCCAGTATTTTCATCCTGATTATCGTCTAAGCTTTATTCGTACGAAAGAAGATTTAGAAATAGACTTGGTTGTTGAAAGACCTGGTTTGCCATTATTATTGCTTGAAATAAAAATAACTACGCAAATTAATGAGACTATGTTAAAACCTTTGAGTATTGTTCAAAAAGATTTACCGCAAGCAGAATATTGCTGTATTAGTAATGATCCTATTTCTAAAATTTTTGATAATGGCATTATGGCTGACTATTGGCAAGTAGCATTAAAAAAATTTTTTCAATAGCGAGAATTTCCGTTATTTTGTCGGATATCCAGCATTGGCCCAAGCTATAATCCCACCATCAACCGAATATACATTTGTATACCCTAATTCAATTAAAGTACGTGCCGCATGCATAGAGCGGACGCCGCTTCGGCAATGTAAATAAATAGGAGTAGCATGATTTGACACAGTTTTTTGAATATTTTCTTTTATATCATCTTTGCAAATATGGATAGCTTTGGGAATATGAATTTCTTGCCATTCATCTAATTCGCGCACATCAATCAAGCAAAAATTTGGGTCAGAATCGTAATGTTTTTTTAATTCAGTTACGTTAATGGTTTGTATGGTTGGTTCTTTTTGCATAATATTTCCCTTTATTAACTAAAAATTTTAAGTATACTTTGATTTAGTTCATCTTATCAATTTAATTGTTAAGGGTTTGTATGAGTTTTAAACCAGAGTTAACTGTTCCATGTTTAACTACAGCCCAAACAGGGCCGTTATTTCCTATCGAAGTTAAAATTTTACAAAATTTTACTAAAATCGAAGATTGGTTTCGAAAATCTTTCGATAAATATCCAGCCCCGATAAATACTTCTGTTGATTTGCGCAACGCGCATTATAAAATTGCCCCGGTAGATACCAATTTATTTCCAGCAGGATTTAATAATATTAATCCAGAGTTTCTGCCGATGTGTGTACAAGCAGTACAGTCAATATTACAAAAAAATTGTACGCAAATACTGATAATACCTGAAAATCATACACGTAATCAGTTCTATTTAGAGAGTTTATCTGTACTTCGAGATATTTTTGTAAAAGCAGGATTTGAAGTCAGATTAGGTAATTTAGACTCAGAAGCAGTTAATGATGTTTCGTTGGAGGTGGCAAATGGTGAAACTATGCTGCTTGAGCCATTGGTTAGGATGGAAAACAAAATTGGTGTGAAAGGATTTTTCCCATGCTTGGTTTTATTAAATAACGATTTATCATCTGGTGTTCCTGAAATATTAAAAGACATTGAAAATAGGATTGAACCTTCGATATTTTTAGGTTGGAGCTCTCGACTTAAATCACAACATTTTGAAATTTATAATGAAGTTGTTGATGAATTTTCTGATTTAATTGGAGTAGATTCCTGGTTAATCAATCCCTTATTTAGCATTAATCATGAAGTAGATTTTATGCAACAATTAGGCCTTGAGGGTTTGGCGCAGCAGGTTGACAGTATGATTGCAAAAATAACCCAAAAGTATGCGGAATACGCAATTAAAGACAAGCCGTTTGTTGTGATTAAAGCTGACAATGGCACTTATGGCATGAGTGTTATGAAAGTGTATTCCGGGCAAGAAATACTGGATATGAATCGTAAAACGCGTACTAAAATGTCTACAACAAAAGGCAAGCAAAAGGTTACTAAGGTTTTAATTCAAGAAGGGGTTTATAGTTTTGAAACCATGCAAAATGCAGTTTCAGAGCCGGTTATTTATATGTTAGGTCAATATGTAATTGGTGGGTTTTATCGTGTACATAAGGATTTAGGTTTTGATGATAATTTAAATTCACCAGGTATGTATTTTGAGCCATTAGCATTTGCCAAAGCTTGTAATATGCCTTCTAATAAAGATGTTGCGAATCCATTAAATAGATTTTATGTCTATGGGGTGATTGCGAGACTCGCGACATTATCTGCGGCAAAAGAGATATATAGTATAAGGAAATAATCAATGAAGCTTGCTGTGTTTATGGATCCGCTTGAGAAAATAAAAGCTTATAAAGACTCTTCAGTCGCTATGTTAAAAAGTGCGCAAGATTATGGTTTAGAGTGTTATTTTTTTACACCAGATGATTTATATTGTACTAATGATGGTCCATTTGCGACTGTTAAACAGATAAAAATATTGGATGAAAATGCAAAGCATTGGGCAGATGTTCGAGAGATCGGTGAAAAGCCTTTAAGTTTTTTTGATATTATTTTAGTTAGATTAGAGCCACCTTTTAATATGCAATATCTTTATGCATTACAAGTCTTGGAATTGGTTGAAAAAGCTGGTGTTTTAGTTGCTAATAAACCTAGTAGTATTGCGCAATTTGGTGAAAAAACCTTTACGCTACATTTCAAAGATTACATTCAACCATCGTTAGTAAGTTCTAATATCGCAAAGTTAAAATCCTTTTGGGAAAAGCATCGTGATGTAGTATATAAACCTTTGGATGCTATGGGTGGGAGCGGGGTTTTGCATGTTGATAATTCAGGACATAATTTAGGAGCGATATTAGAGTTATTAACTCACACAGAGCAAACATCTATTATGGCGCAAAAGTATATTCCTGAAATTTTAACTTGTGGTGATAAAAGAATATTATTAATCAATGGCGAACCAGAACCGTACGCATTAGCTAGAATGCCAGCTCCCGGCGAATTTCGTGGAAATTTGGCTGCTGGAGGCACTGGGAAAGTTATAGCATTAAATGATAATGATTATAAAATTTGTAAACAAATTGCGGATGATCTAAGACGTTTGGGATTATATTTTGTGGGGATTGATGTAATTGGCGAATATTTAACCGAAATTAATATCACTTGTCCTACTTGCATTAAGGAGATTAATAAAGAGACGAGTTTAGATATTGCAGGTGATTATATTCGTTTCTTGGTTGATTTGCGTACTAATTAGATATTTAAATTGTAGTTATGCTGTAGTTAACGGAAATTCCGAAGGCGTTCCATTTGCAGGTTTTTGTTTTAAAATTGGATCGCCATCATCTTCTTCATCAATATATAATTCTTCAGTAGCCTTTTGTTCACCATTAATTAGATAATTACGATGTTGTAAATACGCATCCCGAATGAAAGCATATTTATCCATAGATATGTTAATTAGCTTATCAGTATCAAGCATTTGCGCACGTAAATCTACGTATCTTAAGACCAAGAGGCTATAAATTAGTGGGTCGTAATGCAGATATGGATAAACAGTAAAGAATGTATAATCAAACATTAATCCCATGCCGTCACGAATAGTGGTTGGTCCTAGGAATGGTAACATTATAAAAGGAGATTTTTTATCCCCCCATTTGGCGAACGTTAGACCAAGATCATTACTATGAGGAGGTAAGCCAAAAGTACTGGCAGGGTCAAAAATACCGCCGATTCCAATTGTTGTATTAGCAATAAATCGCCATATATCTTTAATAGTACTATTCCAATCTGCTTGTAAAATATCATTAGCAACAGTCGGTAACATGTTTAAGTTATTATATACGTTATTAACTCCAGCCCTGACCTTACTTGGGACAATTTTTATGTATGCTTCAGCAGGTGGTTTTAATAGGTATCTATCAACACTCGTATTAAAAGCATAAATTTTACGATTAATTTTTTCATATGGATCATCAGGGTTAGGGCCTATTTTGACGCAACCTGACAAAGAGATAATTCCTAAGATAATGAAACCATATTTGATAGAAGACATAAAAATTTACTAATATATATATCGAAGATTTATCCTACACTAGAAAGCCTAAGTCTTGAAAGTATTTTTTTACCTTTGGCTATATTGAGTGTTAGAATGGTTTAATAAAAATATTAAGTAGAGTGGATATTATGTCTCATTTACAAACAACGATAGAAAATTATTTTCAAGAATTGACAACTTCAAATTTTAATTCCCCGCCAAAAGATTTAGTAGAGGCAGTTGATGAAGCGGTTATGGGATTAGATTCTGGAATGTTTAGAGTAGCTGAAAAAATTGATGGTGTTTGGGTTGTTAATCAGTGGTTAAAGCAGGCTATTCTACTTGGTTTTAAGCTTAATAAAAATAACCTGATTGACGCAGGTTTTTGTCAATTTTATGACAAAGTACCACTTAAATTTAATGAGTTAACTGCTTCACAATATCAAGAATTAGGAGTAAGAGTTGTCCCACATGCAATGGTGCGAAAGGGTGCATTTATTGGTAAAAATACTATATTAATGCCATCGTATGTTAATATCGGAGCATATGTTGACGAGGGCTGCATGATTGATACTTGGGCAACAGTTGGGTCATGTGCGCAAGTTGGTAAAAATGTTCATTTATCAGGTGGTGCTGGCCTTGGGGGGGTTTTAGAGCCTTTACAAGCTAATCCAACGATTATTGAAGACAATTGCTTTATTGGTGCGCGCTCAGAAATTGTTGAAGGGGTGATTGTTGAGCGTGACTCTGTGATTTCCATGGGGGTATATATTGGGCAAAGCACGAAAATATATAATCGCCTAACTGGTGAAGTAACTTATGGTCGCATTCCGCAAGGTTCGGTCGTTGTTTCTGGTAACTTACCAAGTGAAGATGGAAAATATAGTTTATATTGCGCAGTAATTGTTAAACAAGTAGATGCGCAGACACGTGCAAAAGTAAGTATAAATGAACTTTTAAGAGGATTTTAGTTTGCGCTTATCAGATATTTTACAAAAATTAATTGCCTATAAATCAGTTACACCTAATGATGCTGGGTGTCAGCAGTATATGTTAGAAATTTTAAATAACTTAGGCTTTAAAACAGAAACTTTCCCTAAAGGCGCAGTTGCTAATTTTTACGCTGAATATGGTAATAGTGGGCCGCTTTTGGTTTTTGCAGGCCATACAGATGTCGTTACCCCAGGGGATGAATCTTTGTGGTTTGATTCTCCGTTTATGTTAAGCGTGCGCGATGGTTATTATTTCGGGCGTGGTGTTGCAGATATGAAAGGTAGTTTGGCGAGTATGTTAGTTGCTTGTCAAAAGTTTATAGAAAATCATCCCAAATCTTTTGGCAGATTAGGCTTATTAATTACCAGTGGCGAAGAGGGTAATGATTTTATGCATGGTACGCCATATGTTATTAAGGTATTACAAGAGCGCGGTGCTTTGCCGGATTATTGTATTGTTGGTGAGCCATCAAGTACTAAAACCGTTGGTGATGTTATTAAAATTGGGCGACGTGGGTCATTGCACGGGCAGTTAATGATTGAAGGCATACAAGGACATGTTGCTTATCCACATTTAGCTAAAAATCCTGTGCACATGTTGGCGCCAGCTTTAGTTGAGTTAACTTCTAAAGTTTGGGATAACGGTGGTGAATTTTTTCCACCAACGTCTTTTCAAGTGACAAA
>CAZADN010000036.1:0-2299 GCA_964483895.1 uncultured Legionellaceae bacterium | reverse complement strand
TTCATGCTGATAGTGGTGCTAATAATGTTATTCCGCAGCGCATAGAGTTGGATTTTAATTTTCGTTATTCAGTTTTGCAAACGGCCGAAAGTTTACAAACAGCAGTTTTAGATTGCATGAGCAGGCACAATATCACTACTTATTCAATAAATTGGGTTAAAAGCGGCGAGCCATTTTTAACTAAGGATGGTAATCTTTTGGCTGTGAGTCAAAAAATTATTAAAAAAATTACTGGCAATACACCTGAATTATCTACAACTGGTGGCACTTCAGATGGCAGATTTATTGCGCCTTTAGGAGTTGAGCTTATAGAGTTAGGTCCAGTTAATGCGACAATTCATAAAGTTAACGAAAGCGTTGCGGTTAAAGATTTAGATGTTTTGGCTGATTTGTATTATGAGATTTGTTGTGAATTGTTGAAGTAGGGGGTGGAAATTACCCCCTAGTTTTCAGTTTGAATTTGTGTATCGTCTTCCGCTATTATATCAACATCATCGTTAACCACTTTTACAACGCAAGCATCCGACCAAACATTGAGTGCTGTTTCCAGCATATCTATTAAACTATAAAAAGGTAAAATTATTCCAAGCAAAGTAATAGGCACATTCATGCTAGCGAGTAAACTTGCACTTAAGAAGAAGCAACCCATAGGAATGCCGGCGTTACCAATCGCGGCAACTGTTGCAATGATAACCCATAATCCCATGCTTGCAATACTTAATTCAATGCCATTATTTTGTAATAAATATACAACGGTTGTAAATATAAAAGCAGCGCAACCGTTCATGTTAATACTTGTGCATAATGGTAGTACAAAGCGACTAACCGCAGGATTTACGTTTAAATTATTTTCAACTGTACTAATTGTTACTGGTAATGTTCCAACTGATGATTTAGAAAAGAAGGCCAAAGATAATGCTGGCATCATTTTTTGTAAGGTTTGATAAGGTTTAATGCCTTTTAACATAAGCCATAATGGTAAAATTATCAGCCCTTGGATAAGATTTGCCATGACAATTATTAATAAATATTGTCCTAGTCCTTTAATGTCTGTACCAGATTTAAGATTTATAACAGTTGAGGTAATAAATCCGAATAAACCTACAGGGATAATCGCAATTACCCATCTGGTAATAACCATAAATAAACCATGTGCACCAAGAAAGAATTGCGTAATAGTATGGCGTGGTTTTTCATCAGGGATAAAGCGAATTGCGACACCAATAATTATTCCTAAAATTAAGACGCTTATTACGGAATTATTGATAAATGGCGCTAATAAGCTATCAGGTATTAGGTTTGATAAATAATTAAGATACCCTGATCCAGACACCCCTGGATTAATTGCTAAGCTATTTGGAACACTATTAACCATTGTTGGTTTTATAATATTGTATAAAATAAAACTTACGCCTGCCGCAATAAATGTTGTGCTTAAGGTATAGGTTATGGTTTTACGCCAAACTTTCGTAAATCCGCCGTCAGATCTATATTTTGACAAGGTCACAATGATGGATAACCAAATAATAGGAAGGCTAATGCATTTAAATATTCGTATAAAAATATCAGCAATGGCCAGTCCTAATGATTTTAAGAATGCAACATCAGAAAGTCCACAATAGATACCTAAAGCAATGGCAATTAGGTACATAAAAGGTTTGCTTAGCCTAAATTTACTTGTTTTGCCTTGTTTGGCGCACATTTATAGCCTCTTTTAAAGAATAACCCTAGGGTATTTAACGCGCAAGTATACAATAAAATTATGTTTAATATATATTAAACTTTTGCGATAAATTTATCGTTAAGCTTACATTATACATAATGCCTATTAATAACTCAACGTTTGTTTTTTGTACTCCCCATGTTGTCCAGATCGCAGCGCTGAGTGATCCTGTCATTTAATTGCTCAGCGGCTACATCTAAACAATTTGTTCTGTAATGCAAATTTCGCAAACGCAGTTGGGAGCGCAGGCGTTTACGGAGATGGCGCCTTCCAATTCACCTTATCTTTTAGTTGACAAATGCTAAAATAATAGCATATCCGCTCATGCTGAGGAGTCGCATTAGCGACGTCTCGAAGCATAATTTGACAAGTCGTTCCAAAAACTCAGAACCGTTTGTGCTTTTAAAAATAAAATATTTCGCGAAGCGCCATCTAAACTTGATTTTTCTTTAACGGATATTTATTAAGTGCAAGTTTTATTTTTTGATAAAGTTCCGGTAGCCAGCGTGGTTGATTGAACGTTTTGGTTGCAACAGGTTTTTTGCGTAAATCATTTGGAGAAACTATTAGTTCTAT
>CAZADN010000035.1:0-14165 GCA_964483895.1 uncultured Legionellaceae bacterium | reverse complement strand
CGCGCAGGCGGGAATCCATTTTTGATGTAGCCATATGCCACTGTCAGAATGGATCCTGGCCTGCGCCGGGACGACAGATTTTAAGTGTTTTATTTTTTGTCGTGTACATAGAACTAATCTACATAGTATCTATTAACTGATCGGTTTTTGCTGCGCAAATAAAATCATTATGTGACAATCCATCAAGTGCATGGGTTGAGAAAGTTACATTGCAATAATTGTAGCCAACTTCTAAATCCGGATGATGATTTTCAATATTTGCAATCCAAGCTAACGCATTAACAAAGGCCATGGTTTCATAGAAATCTTTAAAAGCAAAAACTCTTTTTATTTTACGTTGGTCAGCTGATACTTCCCATTTAGAGGATATTTGGGAAAGAAGGTTAGATATTTGGTGTGCTTTAAGTGCTTCGCCAATTCCTTCGCATGATTCACAATGTTTGCTAGTTAAGTCACTGTTCATAATATTTCCTTTATTGTTTTTAAAGATTGTAAAACTTTAGCATTTTGCTCCTTTGTGCCGATAGTAATGCGTATAAAATTTTCCATCTTATTTGGTCCTAATGGTCTAACAAATATACCATTTTTTTCTAGTTCTTTAGTAAAGATATTTGCATCTTTTTGACAATCAATTGTAATAAAGTTAGCGCTAGTAGGAATATAATTAATATTTAAATTACTTAATCCTTCCTGCATTTGTTTTAAACCTTCGACATTCATTTTTAGAGTTTTTTCGACAAATTCTTTATCTTTTAAGGCAACACTTGCTGCTATCATAGCTGCAATGTTTACGGCAAAAGGTAACTGGATACTATACATTAATTCCGATAGTTGCGGGCAAGAAATTGCATAGCCAATTCTAAATCCAGCCAATCCATAAATTTTAGAAAAAGTACGCATAATTACTAAGTTTGGATGCTTAGCTAGTAAATCTAAAGAGTTACCCATGTAGTCATTTTGCGCATATTCATAATATGCTTCATCGACTACTAGGATAGTAGATTTAGGAATACTTTCAATTAGGCGTTGGATTTCTTGATATTTAATAATTACACCAGTTGGATTATTTGGGTTAGCTAAAAATATAAGTGCTGTTTTAGAGTTACATGTGTTAATAATTTCATCGATATTTACTTGCCAATTATTGGTAGAAGTACTAATAACAGGTATACCTAAAGTTGTTGCTTGAATTGCATAAGATGCAAACGCATAATCATGTGTTAGAATATGTTTATCGCTATTTGCGGCAAAACAAGTTAATAATAGACAAATAATTAAATCTGAGCCATTACTTAGAGTTACCATACCTGGCTCTACACCTAGATATTCTGCAAGTTGTTGTCTAAGTGGGTGGGAAATTGATGTTGGGTAAATAGATACATCTTCTTTGGTGATATTGTGTATTGCCTCTAGAACTTTGTTGCTGCAACCAAGAACATTTTCATTACTCGCAAGTTTGATAATTTCTTGTTGATTATGCGTTTTTTGGATTTCTGTTAACGATTTTCCAGGGACATATGGTTTAAGATTTTTAATTCCCTGGTGTGCTAAATTTTTAAAATTATAATTCATTTATACGTACACTCCATGTTAATATACACTTATCCAACCAAGTAAATAAAGGAATATGCTTAAATCTACAGGCTATTTTATAGCGGAAATATTAATATCATTGTTTTTATGCGCAAGCATATCATTACTGCTGTTAAAACAACAGTGGCATTTATCGCAGTTGGTTGGACATATTCAAACTCGTTTGCATAAGTTAAATGATTTAGAAAATAAATATGAACGCAATCTTCGCGGGTTTTCTTTAAGTGAAATGCTGATTTGTATATTGCTCGCAAGCTTACTTTTAGCTGGGTTAACGCAACAGTACAGCCAAGTTTATCGGCAAAATAGTATCTTAACCACGAATCTTGAACAAAATCTAGATTTACAATTAGTTAGCGAATTACTTAGAAATAGTTTACATGGCGCGGGCTTTACTCCTTGTGGAAATTTAGATAATTTGCACAAAATGCTAGATATCGATTTATCTGCAGTTGTTATTGTTGATAACTCAATCGCGACTTCGCGTATGAACTCTGATTATTATGAATTTTCAAATGTAGCCGATGTAACGCGATTTTTAGATAAATCTATTAAGCATAGACAGTATCTTATAACAGATTGCTATAATGCTGCTTTAATTAACAATGATTCAAAGAATGAGAATTGGCATTATATTGAAAACAATTATGTATCACCAATTTATATAGGTGAGTATATACAAGAGGTTTTTTGGATAAAGGATTTAAAAAATTTATACTATAAATTTAAACATTCTGAGAAACTTACTGAATATGTAAAATCCCTGCATGCAGATTGGTTAGATGAAAATTATTTACAGATAAAATTAACTCTTGCAAATAATAACGTTCAAAATTTGTTAGTAAGGATTAGAGAAAGATGAAAGGATTTGTTTTAATAAATACCATTTATATTATTTCATTAATAGCTTTAATGGTTTTAACCTTACAAAATAGCACGCAATTGGATGGCAAAATTATTAATAGTTTAACGATTTTTCATAATGAGTTGCGTAACTTAGAAAAAACGGCAATTAAACTTATTAATGATATGTCCTTAAATAGCCAGACAGATAAAATTAGTGTAAACAATAAACAAGATTTTATTAATTACGATGATGTAGTTATACAAGGTCATGAAGCATATAAAAGTAAAATTTATTACACAATAACAGATTTAGGAGAGTTTGTGTGTTTACGTAATTTAGTTGATAGTAAAAGTTTCGGAACTCATCACTATTTATTAAAAATTGTAAATAAAAACTTACCTTCAAAAATTTTACAAATACGCTATTCATTGATTGGCAGTGATGCGAAATGTGATGGCTCTGTATATAGATATATACCATTGGGAATAATTAGTTGGAATCTGAAATAATCATACTATCATTTTAGTTAAAAAACGGTTATCATACCAGTCTTTTTGTTTCTTAATAATTCTCTTTAAGAACAAATTACCTTGCCTTACTAGAAGTTATGCATTTTAGAAGGCTGATTTATTATCCATGAGGAATAAAATGAGACATTATGAAATTGTGTTATTAGTCCATCCAGATCAGAGCGAACAAGTTCCAGGTATGGTTGAGCGTTATGAAACTATCATTGGTAAAAATGGTGGTAAAATTCACCGTCGTGAAGATTGGGGTCGTAGACAGCTTGCTTATCCTATTCAGGATTTACATAAAGCGCATTACTTACTTTTCAATATAGAGTGTGATTTAGAAACTTTAGATGAGTTAAATGTTGCATTTAAATTTAATGACGCTATTTTACGTAGTTTAGTATTGAAAAAGAAAGATGCGATTACTAAAGAATCAATTATGATGAAGAAAGAATCTAAAGAATATAGAGACGCGTCTTAGGCTGCGAAAATAGATTCTAAAATTAATCATTGTAAATTTATTGGAGAGTTAAGATGTCACAATATGTTCGTCGTAAAAAGTTAGCAAATGATGCAAATGTAATAGATTATAAAGATATTAGTCTTTTAAAGAATTATCTTAGTGAAACTGGCAAAATTGTTCCAAGCAGAATTACTGGTGCAAGTGCTAGTGAGCAACGTCGTATAGCTTTAGCTATATCACGTGCAAGATTTTTAGGTTTATTACCTTATTGCGATAGCCACAGATAAAAAATGGCACGCGCACGGAATTTAATAAGTAAGCAATTGCATTTGTACATGTCTAATTGGCAGTATGCTTTGTTGTATACTTTAATTTTAGCTGTATTGCCTTTTACATCTTGGCTAGCTGTTGTTGGAATATCTTTACTGACCTTACGTAGAGGTTTGCAACAAGGCGCGGTTGTTTTAGTGCCGATAGCTTTTGTATCTTATGCTTTGGCTTTAAAGTCATTATCGCCAATAGGGGCGTTAGTAAGTACTTGCGTCTTATTTCTTCCGTGTTTTCTTGGTGCATTGGTTTTAAGAATAACATCTGCATGGCAGGCTGTGGCTGCGGCTTTTTTCTTGTGTATTGCTGTATGCGCGCTGCTTGTCCAGACTTTGGCTCCGGATTTTGTAATAAGTCAATATGCTTATCTTGAGTCAGTGCTTCAGCAAAGTCAGGCAGATTCGACAATTATTAAACTTATTTCAGATTTATCGAGTATCGATAAATCTGTGGTTGCAAGCTATGCTTTTGGTTTGCAACTTTTAAGTATATTTTTATCTGCTTTTATTGCGTTATTGTTTGCAAGAGCTTTGCAGTCACAAATGTATAATGTTGGTGGTTTCAAGAAAGAAGCTCTGGGGTTTAGAGCAAGTAAAGTTGCGATATTTATTTTGTTTATTTTGTTTTTGGGTATAAATAAGCAAAATATGTTAGCGATGATGTTGCTGCCAGTAACTTTTATATATTTTGTGTTGTCTGGAATTAGTATTTGCGCTGGTATCGTTAGTAAAAAAAGTCCAAGGTTAATGTTTGTTGTGCTTGTGCCTGTTGCGATATTGCCAGTTGTAGGTGTGCCGTTTTATGGTTTCATAGGTTTATTTGATAGTTTATTTAGTTTGAGGTTTTATGCCTTTAAACTTCGAAATAGAGGTTAAAATTATGCAAGTTATATTATTAGAAAAAGTTAAAAATTTGGGTTCATTAGGCCAAAAAGTTACGGTTAAGCCTGGTTATGGACGTAATTATTTAATTCCACAGAAAAAAGCTGTTTTCGCGACAGAAGAAAACATTAAAATGTTTGAAGCGCGTCGTGAAGAGCTTGAAAAGAAAGAAGCGCAATCATTAGCTCGCGCAGAACAAAGAGCTGCAAAGCTTAATGATGTTACTGTAATTATTGAAGCTCAAGCAAGTGATGACGGTAAATTGTACGGTTCAATTGGTATAGTAGAAATTCAAAAGGCTTTACAAGATAAGGCTATAGAAGTAACTAAACGTGAAATTTTATTACCAGAAGGTCCATTTCATGAAATTGGCGAGTACTCAGTTGAAGTACAGGTGCATAGTGATGTAGTTGCAACTATTGGTTTAGTAATTAATATAGCTAAATAAAGTATTTTTTAGTTTTGGTTGGAGTTCTTTTATTATCAAAATGCTCCGCTCTTCTCAAAGTGCTCCGCTCCCTTACGGTCGCGGCTCTGATTCACTTGATGAACTAATCAGAGCCGCGACCGTAAGGGAGCGGAGATTTTTAGAAAAAACGGAGATTTTTAGAAAAAACGGAGATTTTTAGAAAAAACGGAGATTTTTGAAAAATAGTGGAAACTTTAACTAAAACCTAAAATCATAATATTCATAAACTAAAATAGAATCACAGCCATATGTATACTTGCTATTTATTTTCCGATAAATTTGATGATGAAAATTGTTTGAGTGTACGTCTAGATGATACTGGTGAAGTCGTTGATGCTCTTGAAATACGTAGTCTTGATGAGTTTCGCTCTTTACAACAAAATTCCAAAACAGTGGTGGTTTTATCAGCTCAATTAACCGCCATTCATGTCGTTGAAGCACCTTTGTTAAGTGAAAGTAAAGCAAGACCAGTTATTGCTTATGCATTAGAAGAAAAACTAGCTGACTCTGTTACACATTTGCATTTTGCATTTGATAAAGCTCATTATTTTGGAGGCAAGTACTTAGTTGTAGTTATTGAAAAAAATATTATCTTTGAGATTCAAAATCGTTTAGACAATTTGGAAATTGAATATAATGAAATTGTTTGTGATTGGTTTGCACTAAATATTGGTGAGTCTTGTGTGATTGCAAATCGTTATTTAGTGAATGATGTGAATTTTCGAGGTTCGTTAGATTTAGATTTGTTTCAAATTTACTTGAAATCACAAACTGATTTTTCTCATATTATTATGTTTAATGATAGTCCCGCTTTACCTCATTCAGAAAAATTTACGAAAGTGGACTTAGATGCTTATGTATGGCTTGCAAAAAAATTACATAAGTTAAATCCTATTAACTTATGTCAAGGTGAATATCTACATAATACTAATAGTGATGTATCTAGAAAGTATCTTAAATTAGCAGGAATATTGGGCGCAGCTTGGTTAGTCGGTTTGTTAGTAATTAAAATTATTTCCTTAATTCTTTTAAATCATCAGTTGACTGTATATGATGAAAAAATAGCTTTTATGTATCGGAAGTTTTTTCCGGATGCGAAGCAGGTTATTAGTCCAAAATTTCGAATAAGTCAGATTTTACAAAAAAATCAGGCTGGATTTAATAGCATGTTTTGGCAATTACTTGCGAAGTTTGCGAATGTTATTCAAGAAATCAGTAATGGTACTGATATTGTGGCAATTGAACAAATAAATATGCAAAGTACAAATTTGGAAATAAATATATCATGTAAAGACTTTGAGATTTTGGAGAAAATCGAAAACAGTTTAAAAAAGCAGCAAATCAAAATGCATAAATCTGGTGTTGTTACCAAAGATGATAAGGTTGTCGCAACTTTGGAGCTTATTTTATGAAGGTTATTATAAAGGAGTATTTTGATGAACTTAATGAAAGAGAGCGAAAGTTAGTAGTTGGTGCAGGAGTTTTCTTGGCGTTTTTCTTATTTTACTCTCTAGTTTATTCACCAATAAGTTCTGCTGTTCTACGAAAGAAGCAGATTTTGCTTGAGAATAAACAAACTTTACATTGGATGGAGGAAGTTTATACTAAACAAAAAATTCTTAATCCTCCTGAAGCTTTGAGTGATGAAAAATTGTTAACTGTATTAAGTACAAGTTTGCGTGCAAGTAATTTAAAAGATTTTACATATCAATTGGAGCAAACTGCAGGTGGTGATGTGCGTTTACATTTTGCAAAAGTTCCATATAATCCTTTAGTTAATTGGCTTTGGCTTTTTTGTGGAAAATATACATTATCTGTTAAGATGTTTTCTGCTACCTCTAAAGAAAATAACGGGATTGTAGAAGTGAGTTTAGTCTTGAGTCAATAATCCCTTCTCGATGAAATTCATATTTATCTTTATGTAGTGAAATGGTACAATTATAACTTTTTCATATGAAGATCCAGTCTTTGTTGTAATATGATGCTAAATATCAATAATCCAACATGCAAAAATTGCCCTTTTTCTCTTTTCTGCGACGTTTTTGATAAACAATATCTTTGCTCTAACCAAGTTAATTGTGTTGTTAAGCAGTATGTTCAGCTTAAAAAACGCGATTTGTTGTATAATTCAAGAAATGTGTTTCGAAGTATTTATGTAATTCAGTCTGGCAATATAAAAACATATCAAGTGGATGCGCAGGGTAATGAGCTCATTCAGGGTTTTTATTTTTCCGGAGAATTGATTGGTTTGGATGCAATATATACGCAGTCCTATCGTTTTTCAGCAATTGCATTAACTGATGTTGTGTTATGTGAAATTCCATATGATAATTTTATTGAGTTTATCCAGACTCATCCGTTGCTGCAGAAGCATATTTTATATTTAATGAGCCAACAGCTTAATGTTGGAGCTTACTTGTTTTCAAATATGGCAGAGCAGCGTCTTGCTGCGTTTCTTATCGATTTATGTCATCGATTATCACCATCAAAAATGCAAACAACATTTGTTCTTCCAATGTCGCGTCAGGATATTGGTAATTATCTCAGGCTTACAGCAGAAACGATTAGTAGAATTTTATCTCAATTTAAAAAAGATAAACTTATTGCAATCGATCATAAAAACATTCAACTTTTACAATTTGATACTCTTAAAACAATCGCTGCCGCAGGCTCTGGGAATTTAACTTTTCTATGATCTAGATCAAGGTTATACAAGATAAAAAAAACTAAAATCTGTTTCTTGATAATGATTGTAAATCGGTTAATAAATTACTGAAAAGGGGAAAGTCAAGCATGCTGAAACTAACGTATAAAAAATCGGCTAAATCTCCTATAAAATGGAGTATGAAGCGTATTTGGATACTTTTAATTACCGGCATGTTAGTAATGCTAGGTGGTTGTGACCAAGGTGCCGTGGCGCCAAAAGGACATATTGCGACTGAAGAGTTGAAACTCATCATATTTGCAGTGAAACTTATGTTGATAGTAGTTATCCCAGTTATATTGATGGCATGTTGGTTTGGGTGGCGTTATCGAGAAGATCGAAATAGTAAGTATGCTCCTGAATGGTCTCATAGCACTCTTTTGGAACTTGTATGGTGGTCTATCCCTATTATTATTATTGCGATCTTAGGAACGGTTACTTGGAGAACCACACATTCTCTAGACCCTTATAAGCCTATTGATTCCGACAAAAAGCCAGTTAGGATCGAGGTGATTTCATTAGATTGGAAATGGTTATTTATTTATCCTGATTATCAAATTGCAACAGTTAATTATTTTAAAGTCCCAGTGGATACACCGATTGATTTTAAAATAACCGCAGCTTCACCAATGAATTCGTTTATTATTCCACAACTAGGTGGACAAATTTACGCGATGACTGGAATGAAAACCGAGTTACATTTGATATCTGATTCTCTAGGTGAATACAAAGGGCTTGCAACGAATTATACAGGTATAGGTTTTTCTGAAATGACGTTTAATGCTGAAGTTATTTCAGATGAAGAGTTTACAGCTTGGATTTCTTCAGTGAAGCAATCTTCGGAAAAAATGTCATCGGCTGTTTTTTGGAATCAATGGGTACCTCCGTCTATTAAGGTTCCCAAAAAGGATTTTGGTTATGTAGAGCCTGGGCTATTCGAGAATGTCGTAATGCGATATATGATGCCTCACAAGGCCCATCACATGATGCATGAGGCTCATTAAGTCAGTCTTTGATGAGCCGTCAGTTAACACAAAAAAGGAAATCGTTATGTTAGAAACGCTTCTAGGAAAACTAACTAATGCCCATGAGGTTTTCCCATACCTTTATGAGCCTATTAGTCAGCAAATTATTATATTCAGCATGTTAGCATTCATTACTCTTGGTGGTGTTGCTGTGTTGGGTGGAATTACTTATTTCAAAAAATGGGGATATATTTGGAATGAATGGGTTGTGACAGTTGATCACAAGCGCATTGCAAAAATGTATCTCTTCGTTGCATTACTGATGCTTTTTAGAGGATTTGTTGATGCCGTGATGATGCGGGCTCAGCAGGCCATGGCTTCTGGTGATTCTTATGGATACTTGATTCCTGAGCATTTTGACCAGATCTTTACAGCTCATGGTACTATCATGATTTTCTTTGTGGCGATGCCACTTATGTTTGCATTGTTTAATCTTGTAATACCTTTGCAAATTGGTGCAAGGGATGTTGCATTTCCTTTTTTAAACTCACTGAGCTTCTGGCTTTTTGCAGTTGGGGCTTTGTTAGCGAATGTGTCTTTATTGATTGGTGATTTTGCTCACGCAGGCTGGCTTGCATATCCTCCTTTCTCTGAGATTGCTTATAGCCCAACGGTTGGAACAGACTACTATATATGGGCAATTCAAATCTCAGGTGTTGGTAGTTTGATGTCAGGTATTAACTTTTTCGTGACAATCATTAAAATGCGCTGTCCTGGTATGACATTCATGAAAATGCCAATTTTTACTTGGACGGCATTTTGTTCCTCAATCCTTGTAATGTTGATTTTCCCAGTTCTTACTGTTGGTCTAGCTTTACTAGGTTTAGATAGATACTTAGATATGCATTTTTTCACCACAAGTGGCGGTGGAGATCAGATGATGTATGTCAACTTAGTTTGGATTTGGGGGCATCCTGAAGTGTATGTTTTAGTATTACCTGCTTTTGGTGTCTATTCTGAAATAGTGGCTACTTTTGCACGCAAAGCTTTGTTTGGTTATAAAACTATGGTTTGGGCGACTGCTGCTATCACCTTCTTAGCCTTTATCGTTTGGGCGCATCACTTTTTTACTATGGGTGCTGGCGCAAATGTAAATGCTGTATTTGGTATTTTGACGATGATTATCTCTGTTCCTACAGGGGTAAAAGTCTTTAATTGGCTATTTACGATGTATCGCGGCCGGATTAGATTTACTACACCTATGTATTGGTTGATGGGATTTTTTGTGACGTTTACCATTGGTGGTATGACAGGCGTAATGCTTGCTGTTCCTGGTATCGATTTCCAAGCTCATAATAGTACATTTTTAGTCGCGCATTTCCACAACACAATCATTGGCGGTGTTGTTTTTGGTTATTTTGCTGGCTTGATATATTGGTTTCCTAAAATGTTTGGCTTTAAGCTTAATGAAGCATTGGGTAAATGCGCATTTTGGTGTTGGCTCGTCGGCTTTTTCGTGGCATTCACACCTCTTTATGTTCTAGGTGGTATGGGTATGACACGTCGCTTATATCATTATGATGCGTCAACTGGTTTTCAGCCTTATTTAATTGTAGCTGCTATTGGTGCTGGATTTATTGCACTAGGTGTTGTGTTTCAAGTACTACAAATTATTGTAAGTATTAAGAATAAAGATAAAACTCGTGATTTGACTGGTGACGCATGGGATGCGCGTACTTTAGAATGGTCTATAGCTTCACCACCACCAGTTTATAATTTTGCACATCTTCCTGTGGTTAGCGAAATTGATGACTTTTGGTGGAAAAAGCAAAAAGGAAAACACCATGCAGGTGATAGTAGTAAAATTGCATATGAAGATATTCATATGCCTAAGAATACCGCCATGGGATTTGTTATAGGTGTATTCTCATTTATTTTTGGTTTTGCGATGGTTTGGCACATGTGGTTGGTTGCTTTATTCGGATTTGCCGGAATTCTCGGTTCACTGATTAAGCGATCTTTTGACTACGATACGGATTACTACATCACAGCTGATGAAGTAAAAGCAACTGAAATGCAATACCAACGCGCCATAGCGGGGAGATCATAATGAGTAGTAATCAAGTACGAGTAGGCAATATGCACGTTCATTCACATAGTGGTCACGCAGAGCACTTTGATGGTTCTAAAGATATATTTGGTTTTTGGATATACATTATGACGGATTGCTTGTTATTCGCATCCTTATTTGCTGTATATGCAGTTCTGCATAATCATACTTTTGGTGGTCCGCATGCTAAGGAATTGTTTAGTCTTCCATTCGTGCTCACAGAGACTTTAATGCTCTTAACAAGTAGTTTTACGTATGGGCTTGCGATGTTAGCACGGAATGACAAATCTCCAACAGCTGTGACAAGTTGGATGTGGGTCACGTGGATTTTGGGTGCTAGTTTCATTGCTATGGAATTGTATGAATTTCGCCATCTTTATATGGAAGGATATTCGTGGTCTAACAATGCATTTTTGTCGTCGTTTTTCACTTTAGTTGGGACACATGGACTGCATGTGTCGGTAGGGCTTATTTGGATGTTAGGTATTATATTCCAGATTAAAAAACGTGGCGTGACACCTGTCACAAAAACAAAATTAACCTGCCTTGGTTTATTTTGGCACTTTTTGGATATAGTGTGGATTTTTGTATTTTCAATCGTATATTTGATGGGAGCAATTTAAGATGTCAAAACATGAAATTGGCTTTGATGCGGATACTAATGCATACTATGGTTCATACCGATCTTATACGATTGGTTTTGTAGCGTCGCTCATTTTAACATTGTTTGCGTTTTATTTAGTATCATCAGCGGCATTGCCACCTAAAACGTTGTATCTAGTTGTTGGTGGATTGGCTGTATTACAGTTTTTGGTTCAAGCTGTGTTTTTTCTACATTTAAATACACATTCAAAATCTACTTGGAATGTTTTAAGTTTTGTGTTTACTTTTGTTGTGGTTGCCGTTTTAATAGTCGGCACTATGTGGATTATGTATAACTTGTACGATAAAATGGGTATGAATACAATGAATATGTAATTGACTCTCTTTGAAATTGTAGGTTGGGCTGTAAAGCCCAACAAGTTTAATGTTCGAGCCAAATCTTGTTGGGCTTTGCAGCCCAACCTTGGTGCTGAATATAAGATTATATGCAAAATATCTATTCACCAGTTTCGCCTTGTATAGTTTGCCAAGATTTAATACTGGCTTTCCCTCTTACATTTTCAGGTAAAGAATCTAACTTCTGTTTGGCCGCTTCATAATTTGGGTATGAACCATATACTCCGGTATAACTACCATTAGAAGTTTTAATTTCAGCAGATCTTTCATTTTTTGGAGCTTCGTGAAGAACTCCAGCAACAGTTGCTGGTTTTGAATCTTTAGCTAATTCGATTGTATAGGAATTAGGATTTTGATTTTTCACCCAAGTTTTATCCATATCTTTAGCAGAAGTAGGGTGTCCGTATCCTACGTGATAGGAGTCAGGAACTTCGACTGTTTCTGCAGACTTAGGTGGATTATAGTTATACTTTTGTTCAGTTTGATAGTTGCGGCTATCGTAACTATCTGGATAAATCATTTGTGTATTATCAGATCGCGAAGGCCCATAACTGTAAAAATTACTGCTTGTTCCATCTATAGAACATGCTGTTAAGTAACTTAGGGAAATGCAAATTATTATTTTACTTGTTTTTAACATTTTAGCTCCCATATAAGCGTTAAGTAGAAATTTTGTGCCAATACTGGTAGTATCTGCAAAATTACAATAAACTTTAGTTTTTTAAAGAAATAATTAGGAAAAGTATGTGGACTGATAGACGCTCTGGTTTAGTAAGTGGCCGTGGAAATAACGATCATCGTGACCCTTATGAAAGAGATAGGACGCGAGTTATCCATAGTTCGCCTTTTAGAAGATTGCAGCGTAAAAATCAAATTTTAGGTACAAAAGATTGTGATTTTCATCGCACACGTTTGACCCATTCTTTAGAGGTTGCTTCAATTGGTAGAGCCTTGGTTAGAAATATTACGGTTAATCAATTGGATAATAGTATTTTGTCTATATTACCAAGTGATGATTTAATTAGCGTAATTTGTTTACTACATGATATTGGTCATCCACCATTTGGGCATGGTGGAGAGGTTGCTTTAAATTATATGATGCGTGAACATGGAGGTTTCGAGGCAAATGCACAAACTTTGCGATTAATTACCAAAATAGAAGAAAGTTACGGCGAGTTTGGTTTGGATTTAACTAGGAGAACATTGCTTGGAATTTTAAAATATCCAGTTCCTAGATCAAGTGTTGTCGCAAAAGTTTTACCTAAAGCATCTCATAGTATAAATAAAAACATCCGAATCAACGATTGGCTGCCGCCAAAAGCATATTTTGATGAAGATAATTCTGAAGTTATGTGGTTATTTAAACCATTTTCAGAGGATGACAAGAAGCTATTACAACAAGTTGCAAATGTAACCAAACAAGAGAAACATGCTAAATCTAAATATCATAGTTTTGATTGTTCGATTATGAATATAGCTGATGATATTGCATACGGTGTACATGATTTAGAAGATGCAATTCAACTTAAACTTGTAGATAGAAATAAATGCGATACAGAGCTTTTTCGTGAGTTGCTTAAGGAAACAGAGTTTGCGAGTTCATATCAAACATTAATTGACTCATTATTTTCTGAAGCAATGTATGAGCGCAAAGAAGCAATAGGTAAATTGGTTAATTATTTTATAACTTCAGTAGAGGTTAAAGTAAGTAATGATGACTTTGCTGATGATTTATTAAAATATAAAGCCTGTTTATTGCCCGAAGCTTTAGCATTATTAGAATATTTAAAGCGCTGTATTTTCGAGTATGTAATAGACTCCCAAAGTGCGAGAATTTGTGAATATAGCGGACAGATAATAGTCCAAAGATTATTTGAAGCCTTAAGCTCTAACCCAGAGGATTTGTTGGATATTAAAAATAGACTTTTATATAGCAAAGCACAAAATGAACAACAAGCAATGCGAGTAATATCAGATTATATAGCAAACATGACAGATGGTAGGGCACATAGTATTCATGAGCAGTTATTTGGTTTTAGCGCCACTAATATGAATATGGTTTTATAGTTTTTACACTAGACATCTTTCCAAACCCTATTGCAGAGGCAAATTGCTTCGTCGACTCGGTGCTCGAATCCTCATATACTTGCGTGTATACTCCGGTTCTGCGCTCCGAGCCTCCTTGCAATTTGCTCTCTGCAGCGGGTTTGGAAAGATGTCTACTCTTTAGCGCAAAAACTTGGTGGAGCTAGGCGGGATCGAACCGCCGACCTCTTGCATGCCATGCAAGCGCTC
>CAZADN010000034.1:0-14182 GCA_964483895.1 uncultured Legionellaceae bacterium | reverse complement strand
GTTAATGGGCCATTTTTATCAAATACTACGCAAGATGCAACGGTTGCATTCCCTTGAGTGTGACTTATATCAAAACACTCCATTCTTTCTATGTTATCAATCTCTAAAAACTTAGCTAACGAGCTGAATTTCTCTAACATCGATAATTTATTTTTATTATACTTATTAAGCACAAGCTTTAAATTATTACGAGCAAACTTTATATACTCTAATTGATTACCACGAACTGCCATTTTTATCTGACATTTTTTGGCCATAACTTGTAAAAACAAATTTTCTAACGCTTCTTTATCCGTAATTTTGCAATCAGTAATGATTTCCTTAGGAATTCTATCTGGCATTTCTAAATAATAAAATGCGATGAAACTATTAAAAATTTGCTGCAAAACTTCTTCGTCTGTCCCAAAATCTACATCCGGCATTGTTGGAAAAAAGTTTTCGCAATCTAAAACTTCCCCTCCACGCACTCTTACCAATACTACACAAGCAAGCTTTAAACTCGCCTCAATCACTATAACGTCAGCATTCCCACTCGCCTTAATTACCGCTTGATCTTCTTGAATCAAGCGTAATTTTTTAATCTGATCACGAATTACTGCCGCTTCTTCAAAAGCCAACGTATCAGATGCATTTTGCATTCGCGCACCTAATTCTTCTAAAATCGCTTTATGCTCACCTTGCAAAAATCGTCTTACATCTCTAACATCTCTAGCATAATCTTCTTTAGAAATATAAGCTGTACATGGAGCGCTACAACGACCTATTTGATACTGTAAACAAGGTCTAGATCGTGCATTAAAATAGCTATCGGTGCACGTCCTTATTTTAAAAACTTTACTAATCAAATTCATTGATTCACGCACTGCAAGAACACTTGGATAAGGACCAAAAAAACCCTTGTCACTTTCAGGACGTTTTTTAGAGCGCTTTACTTGAATGCTCGGAAAATCATGAGTTAAAGTTATCTCTATATATGGATACGATTTATCATCTCGCATCAAAACATTATATTTAGGTCGTAACGCTTTAATTAAATTACATTCTAAAAGCAATGCTTCGGTTTCTGAATTAGTTATAGTAACCTCTAGAGAATGTATCTGGCTGACTAATTTTTGAGTTTTAACAGTTTTATCTTGCTTATTAAAATAACTACTAACTCTTTTTTTAAGATTTGCGGCTTTGCCGACATATAAAACAATATTATTTATATCCAGCATGCGATATATGCCAGGGGAATTTGGAAGGTTTTTTAAATTCTCTTGCAGTATTTTATTATCACTCATCAGGTCTTTCAATTACTTGATGTTTAAGAGCTAAATAAGTTAACTCTACATCATTTCTAACTCCTAATTTTTCAAAAAGACGATACCTATAACCATTAACCGTTTTAGTACTTAAAAATAACGTATCAGCAACCTCTTGAACAGTCACGCCACTCGTTATCATCATCATAACTTGCATTTCACGCTCTGATAATTTTTCAAAAATGGTCTCGCCAGAAGATTCTAAACTACTAATTGCTATTTGCTGCGCAATTTCTGCACTTAAATAACGTTCGCCTTTAAAAACCTTTCTAATTGCCGAAGCCATTTCTTCAGCGCCAGACTCTTTTGTCAAATAACCAACCGCGCCTAATTGTAAAATCCTAGTTGGTAATGTATTGTTACATAATGCAGTAACCGCAATGATTTTGACATTTGGATTGGTTTTCTTAAGCCTTCTAATAACTTCCCACCCATCCATGCCAGGCATTTTCATATCAAGTAAGATGACATCAGGTTTTGTAGATTTAACCAAAGATAAAGCCATGTCTCCATTTTCTGCTTCACCGACCACACTCATATCTGGCAAATCATTCAATAGTCTACAAATACCCATACGAACTAAAGCATGATCATCTACTATGAGCACTTTTATCAAATTAAACTCCTGATATTAATTAACCACAATGATGATACCAAGAGTAAAACTTATTTACAAGCTAGAAAATAAGTGGCTTAACATACACTTATATGGATAGACGGGTTATTTTTCTGCACTACAAAAAGCGGCGGAAACTCTCCAAGTTGACGCGCTTCTTGCATTATTTTTTCTATATCTAATTTAACTATTTCATATAACTGCCGATAGTCATGAATAACAAAATATACTTTTTGTAACTCATCTATTCTATATGGAGTACGAAATGCGACCAGTGTATCGAATAAACAACGTTGTGGTAGAGAGCTTTCTACACTATACACAGTTTCATTTATAGAGGATAAAATTCCACCACCATAAATTCGCAACCCTTGTGATGTGTAAATTAGCCCAAACTCAATTGTAAACCAAAATAATCTTTGTAATAATGCCCAATCCTTTTCAGGAAAACTTAACACATTTTGCGCATATTCATGCATAAAATCCGCATAAATCTGATTAGTTAACATCGGACAGTGTCCAACTAACTCATGAAAAATATCTGGTTCTTGTACATAATCTAACTCAGCAGGAGTTCGAATAAATGTGGCGGCCGGAAATTTTTTCACAGCTAACAACTCAAAAAACTCCCGCGCTGAAATAAGTGCTGCAACTGGCTCTACTGCCCACCCGGTCATATTTTTAAGTTTTTCATTAACATCTGGTAATTGCGGGATTTTATCCTGACTTAAACCTAAAGCTTTAAGTCCATCAAGATATTCCTGACAGGCTCGACCTTCCCATAGTTTTTCTTGACGTGTATATAAAGTTTCCCATACTAAATTCTCTTCCGAAGAATAATTAACTATTCCTTGTGCGTTAGGTTTATGTGCTTTATATTTACTTATGAACTCCATGTTTTCTCCTTAGTACAGGACTTATGAAGAGTTCCCCGTAATCCGCTGCGCTCCTTACGGGCTACAAATACATAAAAATAAATGTAGCCCGTAAGGAGCGCAGCGGATTACGGGAAAAACAACCTTCATTAATTTACCGTTTTAATGTTGCTCGTAATTCATCTACGCTGAAAGTATTCTTCGGTTGCTTGAGTTTGTTATTATCGACCATTTTCCAGGCATGCCCATATACTACTTCATAGGTTAATGGATACATATTATCATCTGTAATAAATTCCTGCATCGCTAACGATAACTTTTTAAATTTACTTTTACCTGAAAGACCTCGGTTACGTTTAGGATTAACATTTATTACGCCTTGCTTTTTTAAACTTCGCAAAATACCATCAACCGAATCATAATGCGCAGTTATTATATCCACATCAATTACTGGGTCTGCATATTGACCTCTATATACAATATCACCGACATCATGCATATCTAAAAAATCATTAACATGAGCATATGAGTCTAACTCAGCAAAAGATATTCTTAATTCTTTAAATGTATCTGGGCCCAAAGTTGTAAACATAAGACAAGCATCTTTGGCCATAACTCTATAAATTTCCGCGAATAAACCAGACAAATCTTCTGACCAATGTATAACTTGATTTGAAAATACCAAGTCAAATTGCCCATCTACAAATGGAAGTTTATGCATATCTGCATTCACGACCTCCCATTTTCGATAAAAACCTTGCTTAAGTCTTGCCTGATGCAACATATCAAATGCAATATCTAAAGAAACTATCTGCGCTTTTGGATAAAGCTTTCTAAGTTTTTTAGTAAAATAACCAGACCCACATCCTAAATCTAAAATATATTTAGGAGTATTTTTTAATAAAAATAATCGTTCAAACAAACGTGAGCCAATTTCATTTTGTATTTGTGCACTAGATTCATAATTACTAGCAGCTCGATTAAAAGAAGATGTTATTTGTTGTTTGCGATTTATCATAATTTTATATATAGTGAGCCACAGGATAATACGTTATTAGCAAGTCCAAAATGAAAAATAACCAAGCGATTATAACACGTCTAACTAACTTATCGACAAAAATTTACAATATTTGTCAAAATAAAATATATATCCCTGTTGCTTGTGTTTTATGTGATAAATACAATTCAAATTATCAAACTATCTGCGATAATTGTTACAGCTTGTTAACACCATTAAATAATGGATGCTCACAATGTAGAAAACCCTTAACTTCCATATCACAAAAACTTTGCCCTAATTGCCAACAAAATCCCCCAGCATTCGCCAAAGTATATACAGCATTTCAATATGAAGAGCCATTAAAAATGCTAATTCATAATTTCAAATACCATCGTAATCTATATTTAACTTCTTTTTTAACTGAGCTTATGTTAAAAGCTCCAGTTCAACCAGCAGAGCTAGGGTTAATAATTCCAGCGCCACTTAGTAAGAAGAGTATGCAAACAAGAGGCTATAATCAAGCAGCAATTCTTGCCAAAGCCATCGCCAAAAAACTTAAAGTACCTTACGAAGATAATTACTTACAAAAAATAATTAATACTCCAAATCAAGTTGCAATATCTGGCGTGCAAAGACGCAATAATCTTAACAACGCCTTTACCTGCAATAAATCTAACTATCAAACAATTACCGTAGTAGACGATATTCTTACAACAGGTAGTACCGCACATGCAATGGCTAACACTCTAAAAGCCAGTGGTGTAGAACAAGTTAATATATGGTGTTGCGCAAGAACTTAACTAAGCCGAAACCAGTCCATCAACCATAACATTCTTATCGTATATATAATGTTGAATTATCTGCTCAGCCTGATCCATTCTTAATGGTTTAGTAATCGCACCAGCCATAAAGTATTCACGACAGTCATTTTTTATAACCTCAGCTTGATATGACGTTAATGCAATGATTGGCACGTGATATTCTGTATCGTTTTCTTGTTCTCTAATTTTTTGAGCAACAATATAACCAGAAGTGTCTTGAAGCCCAATATCCATAAAAACAACATCATATTTACCAGGCCAAAATAACGCTAATGAACCATCGCCATTTTCAGCAACATCAACGTCACACCCCAAAGTTTCTAATAAATTTTTTGCAACTTTTTGCGCAATTAGATTATCTTCAACTAATAAAACTTTTGGAGTATCTAATAACGAATGCGTTTCCCTATTATCTTGGTTGTCCATAACTACATACTTCCTATAAAACATCTATGTTTAAAGCGAAAGAATATCATTAATTATTAAAAAAATACAGGAAAAATGGCGGAGCTAAACAAACAACCTTACCTGGTTTTTTTAATGTTAACTATAAAATCGAACTACTCCGCTTCCTTACGGTCGCGGCTCAGATTCTAGGGTCTGTTGACCCTAATATAAAACATTAATTATTTCGTACTCAACTACGCCACCAGGTGTGGTTACCGCTATATTATCATCTAAAGACTTACCAACTAATGCTGAACCTATTGGTGATTTGTAAGAAATTTTATTTGCTTTTAAATCAACTTCATCCTCACCAACGATTTGATAGGTTAATTCTTCATCACTTTTAAGGTTAACAACTGTTACTGTCGAACCAAAAATAACTTTTCCATCATTATTCATCGTGCTTGGATCAATAATCTGAGCATTAGAAAGTTTTGCCTCCAAGTCCTGAATTCGACCCTCAATAAAACTTTGCTCTTCACGCGCTGCGTGATACTCTGCATTTTCCTTTAGATCTCCATGCGCACGAGCTTCCGCGATAGCTTTTATTACATTTGGTCTTGCAACTGATTTAAGTTGTTTAAGTTCTGCTGTTAGGGCTGCTGCTCCTGCGACTGTCATTGGATATTTTTGCATTTAATGTAAATCCTGTAATTTTGTTACTATTTCTCGTTCTTCATATTTCATAGCTAAACAAGCTGCCTGCGCTCCTGATAAGGTGGTAGTATAACTTATTTTATATTGTAACGCATTCCTGCGAATAGAAAATGAGTCTTGAATAGCTTGCTTGCCATCAGTTGTATTAACAATGAAATCTATTTCACGATTTTTAATATAATCAACTATATGTGGCCTGCCTTCTGCAACTTTATTTACCTGTTCACAATCTATACCAGCCGCTTGAATAACTGCAGCCGTACCACGCGTTGCTATAATTTCAAACCCTAAATCAATAAGTCTCTTGGCAATTTCGCCAATCCGAACTTTATCTTCATTACGCACTGATAAAAAAGCCCGGTGTCTATTTTTAATATCAGCTCCTGCGCCACGTTGTGCCTTTGCATAAGCTTGACCAAAACGCTTCGCAATCCCCATTACCTCACCCGTTGATTTCATTTCTGGACCAAGAATTGAATCAACTCCTGCAAATTTAATAAAAGGAAAAACTGGCAATTTAACTGCGTAAAAATTTGGCATAAATGTTTTTGATAACAAACCTTGCTCTTCCAAACTTTTCCCAACTTTACATAATGCTGCTATTTTCGCAAGCTGCAAACCTGTAGCCTTGGACACAAAAGGCACTGTACGTGATGCTCTTGGATTTACTTCTAAAATAAATACATCATCACCTTGTATAGCAAACTGTACATTAAGAAGCCCACAAACGCCTAATTCCAGTGCCATTTTTTTAACTTGTTCAGACAGGTCATTTTGCACAACAATACTTAAGCTAAATGGTGGAAGAGTACAAGCTGAATCACCAGAGTGAATCCCAGCCTGCTCAATATGTTCCATAATACCGCCAATTAAAATATTTTTTCCATCACACACGGCATCAACATCAACTTCTATCGCATCATTTAAAAATTTATCCAACAATACTGGTGAATTATGCGAAACACTTACCGCATGTTCTAAATATTTTTTTAAATCATCTTCATTATAAACCACTTCCATAGCGCGACCACCTAACACATACGATGGCCTAACTACTAAGGGATAGCCTATTTTTTGCGCGAGTGCAATTGCTTCTTTTTCGCTACGCACTGTACCATTTGATGGTTGAATAAGCTTTAAATTATTAACGAGTGTTTGAAACCTTTCTCTATCTTCAGCAATATCAATAGCATCTGGCGAAGTTCCAATAATTGGTACTCCCGCATCTTCGAGCTCTTTTGCAAGCTTAAGTGGAGTTTGCCCACCATAATGAACTATAACTCCCATTGGTTTTTCGAGCGCAATAATTGCTAAAACATCTTCAAGAGTCACTGATTCGAAATATAACCTATCAGCCGTATCAAAATCCGTCGAAACTGTTTCCGGATTACAATTTACCATTATTGTCTGATAGCCAGCCTCACGCAATGCCATCGCAGCATGCACACAACAATAATCAAATTCAATCCCTTGCCCAATACGATTTGGGCCACCGCCTAAAATCATAACTTTATTAGATGCGACCTTAACATCAGCTTCGCATTCTTGCATATAACAAGAATACATATATGCAGTCATAGTTTCGAACTCTGCAGCGCATGTATCTATTTTTTTATAAACAGGTTTTATATCTAGCTTTAATCTGTACTCTCTAATGTCAGATTCACTACAATTTAAAATTTCAGCAAGATAAATATCAGCAAACCCTTTTTGCTTTAAGAAAAACATTGTGTCTTTATCAATGTTACTTAATGACTTCTTTGTAATTGCCTTCTCAATTTGCACTAGCTCTTCAACTTGCGCAAGAAACCATGGATCTACTTTACTTTCTAAATATATTTCTTCTAAACTTAAACCATAGCGAAATGCATCAGCAATATACCACAATCTATCCGGAGTTGGCTCTTGCAAGTATCCTCGAAGCTTAGATATATCAGTAGGTTTAATTAATGAATGTAACCCATAACGACTGATTTCAAGCCCACGAATTGCTTTTTGCAAAGATTCTTGAAAACTTCCGCCTATTGCCATAACCTCACCAACCGACTTCATTTGCGTCGTTAATACTTTAGAAGTTTGTGGAAACTTATCAAAATTAAATCTTGGTATTTTAGTAACTACATAATCAATCGCGGGCTCAAATGAGGCTGGTGTTTTACCGCCGGTTATCTCATTAGATAATTCGTCTAGAGTATAACCAACTGCTAATAATGCTGCGATTTTCGCAATTGGAAATCCTGTTGCTTTAGAAGCTAATGCGGAACTTCGTGAGACACGTGGGTTCATTTCAACCACTAACATACGCCCGTCTTCTGGATTTACGGCAAATTGCACATTAGAGCCGCCAGTATCAACTCCAACAGCACGTAATATCTTAAAAGAGGCATCCCGCATTTTTTGAAATTCTTTATCTGTCAATGTTTGCGCTGGGGCAACAGTTATGGAATCACCGGTATGTACGCCCATTGGATCGAAATTTTCAATACTACATACTATTAAACAATTATCATGTTTATCGCGAACAACTTCCATTTCATATTCTTTCCAACCCAAAACAGATTCATCAATCAATAATTCATTAGTTGGAGATAACTCTAAGCCATTTTGGCAAATTTCTTCAAATTCTTGAATATTATACGCAATGCCACCACCACTACCGCCCATAGTGAATGAGGGTCTAATTATCAATGGGAAACCTAAGTCTTGTGCTGCTTGCCGTGCATCTTGAATATTATGCGCAATTCTAGATTGCGGCATTTCAAGCCCAATTTCAGCAATTAATTTACGAAATTTATCTCTATCTTCAGCTCTATCAATTGCCTCTTTAGTTGCTCCGATCATTTCAACCGAATACTTTTCTAAAATACCTTCACGCGCTAAATCCAAAGCGCAATTTAAAGCGGTCTGTCCACCCATTGTTGGCAATAATGCATCTGGTCTTTCTTTAGCAATTATCGATGCGACTTCCGGCCACAAGACTGGCTCAATATAAGTTGCATCCGCAAGACTTGGATCAGTCATAATGGTCGCAGGGTTAGAATTAACCAGGATGATGCGATATCCCTCTTTTTTTAATACCCGCACAGCTTGTGTACCTGAATAATCAAATTCACAAGCCTGTCCAATAACTATAGGTCCAGCGCCAAGAATTAAAATTGACTGAATATCGGTTCGTTTTGGCATACTACATCACTACTTTAAAGTTCTTCTACTTCTTCATGTTTTCGTAAAAAAGCTGGGATATCTAAATAATCAACTTCTGTCGTTCTTTCAGGTTTTTTATTCGTATTAACCACAGGAGTTGCCCCAACTAATGGTTTTTGTTTACGCAAAAATGCAGGTTTATCTAATTGTTGAAAATCAACACTACCATCTTTACGTCGCGCATCATATACTCTATTTACAGGCTTATGACTTGCTTCTCTTTTCCTTTCGCCAAGACCTGTGACTATTACCGTCACTCTTAATTCATCTTTCATATCTGGATCAATAACTGTACCAACAACTACTGTTGCATCATCAGATATAAACTCTTTAATGACATCGCCAACTTCTTCAAACTCACCAATTGACATATCTATGCCAGAAGTTATATTTACTAATATTCCACGTGCCCCAGATAAATTTACATCTTCTAATAAGGGAGAAGCGATTGCAGCCTCAGCTGCTTTACGTGCACGCTGTTCGCCAGTCGCACTACCTGAACCCATCATTGCCATACCCATTTCCGACATTACCGTACGTACGTCAGCGAAATCAACGTTAATCAAACCTGGTCTGGTAATTAAATCAGAAATACCTTTAACTGCACCAAGTAAGACATTATTTGCAGCTTTAAAAGCATTTAACAAAGAAATATTTTTACCCAACACTGTTAACAATTTATTGTTAGGAATAGTAATTAAGGAATCAACATACTCAGCTAATTGACGCATACCATTTTCTGCAGCCAACGCCCGTTGTTTACCTTCAAAAGAAAAAGGTTTAGTTACAACCGCTACTGTTAAAATACCTAACTCTTTTGCAATCTCAGCAAAAACTGGCGCAGCACCTGTACCGGTACCACCGCCCATGCCAGCAGTAATAAACACCATATCAGCGCCATCTAAGACTTGTTTAATTCTATCTCTATCTTCTTCTGCTGCCTGACGACCTATTTCTGGATTAGCGCCAGCACCTAACCCTTTAGTCAACTGGTCTCCAAGTTGAATTAGCAAATGAGCTCTAGAAGTCTTTAATGCCTGAGCATCTGTATTTGCACAAATAAATTCAACCCCTTCAATGTTTTCAGCGACCATATGCTCAACAGCATTACCACCGCCGCCGCCAACACCCACAACTTTAATCACCGCACTTTCTTGTTGGCTAGCTATTAATTCTGACATTATCTACCTCACCTGTAGTTTTATTTATAAAATCTGTCTTTTAAGTCTATTATTCTAAACAGATTCCTATTAAAAATTACCATTAAACCACTTTCTCATCCTAGCCCACATACCGGTCGAATCGCCAGCTAATTGACTAATAAAACTTGGGTTTGTTTGTTGCTGGTGTCCATGCAACAAAAGACCAACACTTGTTGCCATAGCAGGGCTAGCTATTTTACTATCGAGACCTTTAATCTGCCTTGCAAAACCTAAACGCACAGGCATTTCAAAGCTCATCTCTGCAAGTTCTATAGCTCCTTTAACTTCCGAAGCGCCGCCTGTTAATACTATACCAGCTCCAATTAAATCTGCAAAACCGCTTCGAATAATTTCATTACGCACAAATGCAAATATTTCCTCATACCGGGCTGAAATTACTTCTGCTAGTGTCTTAACTGATACTTTCCGTGCTAAAGTTTCACTACTACTCTCAACTTCTATCATCTTACCGCCACTTGCTAAATCTGCAGCAGCTAAGCCATGTTCTTTTTTAATTGCTTCAGCTGCTTTACTTGAAGTACGAAGTGCCATAGCAATATCATTAGTAACTTGATCGCCTGCAATAGGTATAACAGCAGTATACTGAATAGCACCAGCATAAAAAATCGCGATATCAGTTGTGCCACCACCAATATCAATTAAACAGACACCAAGCTCTCTTTCATCATCAGTCAATACTGCGTGACTAGAAGCTAATTGCTCAAGAATAATATCATTTACATCTAATCCACAACGCCGAATACATTTCTCTATATTTTGCGCAGCACTAACGGAACCTGAAACTATATGCACACGCGCCTCAAGTCTCACGCCAGCCATACCAATTGGCTCACGAATTCCACTTTGACCATCTATGATATATTCTTGCGGTAATACATGCAGTATTTTTTGATCTGCAGGAATTGCAACTGCGCGAGCAGCTTCTAAAACTCTCTCTATATCAGCTGCAGTCACTTCATTATCACGAATAGCAACTATCCCGTGCGAGTTCATGCTATTTATATGACTACCAGCAATACCTGCGTAAACGGACGCAACTTCACACCCAGCCATTAATTCAGCTTCTTGTACAGCGCGCTGAATTGCTTGCACTGTAACTTCTATATCAACTACAACCCCTCTTTTTAACCCTAAAGATGGATGTCTTCCAATACCTATTAATTCAATTTCACCGCTAGGATTCACTTCACCAACTAATGCTATAATTTTGGAAGTGCCAATATCTAAGCCAGTTATTATATTTCTTTCAGATTTTTTAGCCATTATCTTCTCGTTGTTTATTGGATACATTCCATTGAACAGCCATACCATGCGGATAACGCAGATCCACACTCGTCATTTTTTCAGGCTTATCTACAAGCTCTGTAGAATACGCCTTACAAAAACCTAAAACTCTTTTTTCAAAATCTTTTTTTCCTAACCGTAACACGACACCATCATCTAAATACAAATCCCAAGACTGATTATCACGTAAATTTAATGATTCTGCATGTAGGCCATATGCTGATAACAGTTTACTCAATTTTTCAAAATTTTGTAAGACCTCTTGATATTGTTTATCCGGGCCACTCAATTTAGGTAACGACCTAATACGATTTTGTTTTTGTATATCTTGAATAGCAGCAACTATCATACTGCCATCATTAGTAATAAAGTTGTTTTTCCAGATAGCTATTGGCTGTTTCTCTTCAATCATAATTTTCAAAGTGTCTGGCCAAATACGCTTGATTTCAATACTTTTAGCCCATGGTAAACTTCGCAGATCTGCTTGCAAACTACTTATTGGTAATAACATAGAATTATTATTATTATATTTATCAAGAATTTTCTCTATTTCAGCACGTGATATATGCTCAAAACTTGCAGATATTTTAACAGTATTAATAGGAAAACGACCAGGCTCAGCAAGGTAAAGGTAAACTACCTTGGCCACTAATAACATAGCGCAAAATGTTAATAAAAAAATAACATTAGTAGAGCTTAGTTTCCGCACATTTTCCCCAAAAACATCCGTGTAATTGAGATTATCCCAGGTTATGCATAAAACTACAATACTAGACTTTAAACAAGAGCAAACCAAGGCCTGGTCAAGCCTGAAACCAGATCTCTTTATCTTACTTATAATCCGTAACTAAATTGCTACGATATTGTTTTCGGCTAATTGCTAGGTCAATCAAGCAGTTGAGTAAATCTTTATAACTTACACCGCTATGTTGTAATAATTTAGGATACATACTAATTGTTGTGAAACCTGGTAATGTATTAGCTTCGTTGAAATAAATCTCTTGTGTGTCTGCTTTTAAAAAGAAATCTATTCTAGACAAACCATTACATTTTAATTTGATAAAAATATCTGCAGCAGCCTTTTGGAATTTATGTAACAAAGCATCATCTAAAACTGCTGGAATAATCAAATCTGTTTGAGAGCTTTCAATATATTTAGCAGTATATGAATAAAACCCATCTTTATGTCTTACCTTGATTTCACCGGCAACGCTTACAATTGGCGCTAAACAATCATCAGAATTTTCTAAAACTGCAAATTCAATCTCACGCCCAATAATAGCCTCTTCTACAAGCACAGTTTCATCGTATTTAGATGCATCTTTAATTGCGTTAATTAGTTCACTAAGATTTTTTGCCTTATGAATACCAACACTTGAGCCAAGAGTATTAGGTTTAACAAAAACTGGTAAACCTAATTCTGCAATAGTATTCGCACAAAATTCCTCTAAATTAACCTTTGATTGCCTGCAACGTAAAACTTTATAACGGGCCATTTTGAAATTTTCATTATGACTAAAAACAGCTTTTGTCATTTCTTTATCCATTGCAACGGCTGAAGCAACTACATTACAACCAACATAAGCAACGTTTGCAAGCTCCAATAAACCTTGTAGAGCACCATCCTCATATAATGGACCATGCACAATTGGCAACACCACTGCATCATCAATAAAAAACTTACCATCAAGCAATATACTAGCGATTGACTTCGAATTTTGTGTTTTAACTGGTAAACTCTCAGTATGAGTTAATAGTTCTTGATAATCATTTAGATAAAAACGCCCCTCTTTATCCATTCCAACTGGAATAATATTATAAAGACTTGCATCAAGATTACGTAAAACTGAAGCTGCTGAGAGAAGAGATATTTCATGCTCCCCTGAACGTCCACCATATAACAGGACTAAATTTTTAAGGTTTGACATGTTTAATCTCCAATAATATGTACTTCTCGAATCAAATTTATACTAGTTTTTTCATATACCGCATTTCTGACAAACTCTATTAATTGTTCAATATCTTGCGCCTTAGCATCGCCATCAAGATTAATTATAAAATTTGCATGTTTTTCGGAAACTTGGGCTCCACCTATTTTATACCCTTTTAGCTTACATTCTTCAATCAATTTTGCAGCATAATTATTCGGTGGGTTTCTAAAAACTGAGCCACAGTTATATTGGTTTGTTGGCTGGGTTGCAGAACGCCTTGCTAATAACTCTTTAATGGTTAGCAAAGAAGCATCTTTATTACCAACAGAAAAATTACAAGTTGCAGCTACAAACCATTCATCTGCTTTAAGTCCTTCGACATGTCTATAAGCGATATTAAAATCGTCTTTGGTCTTTTTCACAACTTTTCCAGCACGATTCATTACTTCGACTTCTTTAACAAATTGCCAGGTCTCGCCATTAAAGCATCCAGCATTCATCCTAAGCGCGCCACCCATTGTTCCTGGAATGCCAGCCCAAAATTCAGCCCCTGCTAAATTGTTTTTAGCACAGAATCTTGCCATTTTTGCACAAGAAACTCCAGCCTCAACTCGTACACTAGATGCATCCAGCAAATCAATATCTGCAAGACAACCTTGCGTCAAAATCACACTTCCAGCAAAGCCATTATCTTTTATCAAAGAATTGCTACCAAGACCTAACCAAAGCAATGGTTCATCAGCCGGCAAACATTGTAAATAGCACGCTAAATCTTGAATGTTTTGTGGTTTATACATAGTTTTGGCGATGCCACCAACTC
>CAZADN010000033.1:0-14254 GCA_964483895.1 uncultured Legionellaceae bacterium | reverse complement strand
CGGAGAGAGAGGGATTCGAACCATCGATGGGATTTTGTCCAATACTCCCTTAGCAGGGGAGCGCCTTCGGCCACTCGGCCATCTATCCGTTTGATAGGCGATGAGTATATCATGATTTGGACTATCGTCAATATTTTAATAAATCTATTTTTTGAATTATCAAAATGAACTTCGCACGATATTATATTTTTTGGCCTTTTCTGCATCAAACTCATTTTCCCATTTAGAAATAACCATCGTTGCTACGCCATTTCCAATAAAATTAGTTAATGCCCTAACCTCAGACATAAACTTATCAACTCCTAACAATAAGATCATTCCTTCAACAGGTAGAAAATCAAAACTTGAAAGTGTTGCTCCAAGAACAATAAAACCACCACCAGAAACAGCCGCCGCACCCTTTGATGTTAACAATAATATACTCAAAATAAATAACTGCTGCGTCCAACTTAAATCAAGATTAAAACTATATCCTATCGGCAACACTAAACCTGTAGTTATACGCCCACACCCTATGTTCTCTAACTTAACCAATAACTGCGGCAACACGGCCTCTGAACTCGATGTACTTAACACTAATAGAATTTCATCTTTAATATATTTTATAAAATTCCACAAACTTAAACCAAAAAACCTTGTAATACTACCTAAAACGATAGCAATAAATAAAACACTTGTAATATAAACATAGAAAATTAATTTACCCAATGAAAATAATGTATCTATTCCATAAGTACCAACCGTATAAGCCATACTACCAAAAGCACCAAGTGGTGCAAAATACATTAAAAAACCTATACTGGAGAAAAATATACGAAATGTGCTTTCAAAAAATGAAATGATACTTTCTTTATTTTTACCACTATGTAAAATACCCAAACCAAAAACTATTGCGATAAATAATATTGATAAAATATCTCCTTTAGCAAATGCTCCTATAAAAGTACTAGGAATAATATTTAAAATAAACGAAGTTCCATCTACAGCTTTACTACTATCCGTAGCAAAATAGTTACTAACACTCGTCCTATCTAATGAATTAATATCAATATTTAAACCAGCTCCAGGCTTAGCAACATTAGCAACCACTAAACCCATTAATAATGCTAAAACAACAACCACTTCAAAATATATAAAAGCTTTAAGACCAATTCGCCCAAGCTCTGTTAAATTTCTCATTTTAGCAATACCTAATACCACGGTTAAAAACACAATAGGCGCTATCATCATTTTAATGCTTTTAATAAAAATATCACTTAACACTTTCATTTTAATAGCAATATCAGGACAAAAATATCCTAACAATACACCAAAAACTATCCCGATAATTACTTGAAAATATAGTTTTTTATACCATTTTGATTTAAGCAACAGATTGCTCTCTTAGTATTAAACATAAATTTAAGATTATTAGAACTTGTATTTTAAAGCAAGCTCTTATAAATTAATCAAGGGCCTTCAAAATCTATTAGTAAAAGCCCCGTTCAGCTACATGGAGATAGTTAATGAAGCACAAAACAAATCTTAACGGCAGAGCTGTTTATATTGTAGATGGCAGCCGCACACCTTTTTTAAAATCTCGCGGGATAGGAGCATTTCACGCATCTGATCTAGCTGTAGCAACTGGTAAATCGCTGCTTTTACGTCAATCATTCCCAAGTCATGCTATAGATGAAGTAATCATCGGATGTGTTATGGCTGGTCCGGAAGAGGTAAATATCGCAAGGCTTATTGCAAAACGCCTTGGCACTGGAGACAAAGTCCCAGCTTATACTGTTATGCGTAATTGCGCATCTGGCATGCAAGCTTTAGATTGTGCTGCCCAACAAATTGCAAGCGGTAGAAGTAATCTTATTCTTGCCGGTGGCACAGAAGCTATGAGTCATGCGCCAATAATGTTTAATGAAAATAT
The DNA here is from genome assembly GCA_964483895.1 of uncultured Legionellaceae bacterium. GTDB lineage: Bacteria > Pseudomonadota > Gammaproteobacteria > Legionellales > Legionellaceae > 2-12-FULL-35-11. The sequence continues at coordinate 12,342 of CAZADN010000033.1, read as the reverse complement.
GGCTAATTGGCTTAGCAATTGGTCTAATGCTAGATCACTAACTGCAAAATTAAAATTATTAGGAAAATTAAAGCCAAGCTTTTTAGCACCAGTTATTGGATTAATAAAAGGCTTAACTGACCCTATAGTTGGACTGAATATGGGGCAAACCGCAGAAAATCTTGCGTATAAATTTAATATATCACGTGAAGAAATGGATATATTTGCAAATAACAGTAATCTTAAAACTGCTAATGCATATGCTAATAATTTAATGGATGAAGTCACGCCGATTATCGATAAAAACGGTAAAATATACGCTGAAGACAATGGTTTTCGTTCTGACTCAACAGTTGAAAAACTTAACAAGTTAAAACCGGTTTTTGATAAAAAATACGGCATGGTAACCGCTGGAAATAGCTCACAAATTACAGATGGTGCATGTCTTCTAATACTTGCTAGCGAAGATGCTGTTAAGCAATATAATTTACCTATTCTGGCTAAAATTGTTGATGTGGCTTGGAGTGCTTTAGACCCTGCAGAAATGGGACTTGGACCAGTATTTGCCGCAAACTCTATTCTACAACGACAAAACATGAAGCCAAATGATATGGATTGTTGGGAAATTAATGAAGCATTTGCAGCACAAGTTATAGGCTGTCTCAAAGCATTTGATGATACAAAATTTTGCCGCGAAGAGTTAGGCTTGAAGAACGCGATAGGTTCTCCTGATATTGAAAAACTAAATATAGACGGCGGCGCGATTGCCATTGGCCATCCTGTAGGTGCAAGTGGTGCGAGAATTGTTTTACATCTTGCAAAAATTCTTGAAAGAAATAAATGGACGCGCGGCATGGCATCGATTTGTATTGGTGGTGGGCAAGGCGGAGCTATGTATCTAGAAAGATTTATTGAGAAGGAATCCAAATGAACCATTATAAAAACTGGAAACTAACAAAAAATAGTAAACATATATACTGGCTTGGCGCTGATTATGCAAACTCTGGTACAAACATATTAAACAGTGCTGTATTAAATGAATTGAATGATATTTTACAATTGATAGCACTCGACTCAAATGCCAAAGGTGTAATTATCCACTCATGTAAAGAAAATGGCTTCATTGCTGGCGCTGATGTTACAGAATTCGCAAATTTCAAAGACGCAAAACAAATTCTAGACTTCCTTCTCAAAGGTCAAACTATATTTAATAAATTAGAATCTTTAAAAATTCCAACGGTTGCCTGTATTCACGGATTTTGTATGGGCGGCGGCCTTGAACTTGCTCTCGCTTGTAACTACCGTATCGCAACTCAAGATAAAGCAACAAGTATTGGTCTACCAGAAGTTTTACTTGGTATTCATCCAGGCTGGGGTGGCACGGTGCGCTTGCCGAAATTAATAGGTGGTTTTAATGCTTTATCACAATTAATCTTAACTGGTAAACCATTAAATGCTAAACGCGCAAAACAACTTGGTGTAGTTGATGACGTTGTTCCATATAGGCAATTAGAACGCGCTGCTTTAAACTTTATCGAAAATATGCCTCCAAAACATAAACCAACAATACTCCAAAAAGCAGCAGACTGTCGCTTTATCAAACCTATTATTGCTAATCTTATTAGAAGACAAATCAGTAAAAAAATTAATCAAGAGAACTACCCTGCCCCGTATTTTATTCTAGATTTATGGGAACAACATTTTACTAATCTAACAGAAGCTTATATTAACGAAGCTGAATCAGTTAAAAAACTTATTAATTTTAACGAAACCGCAAAAAATCTAACCAGAGTATTTCTTCTACGTGAACGTATTAAAGCATTTGGCAAGCAAAATCACTTTGAAATATCTCATGTACATGTTATTGGTGCAGGAGTTATGGGTGGAGATATTGCAGCTTGGTGTGCATTAAAAGGCTTAAAGGTTACTTTACAAGATCAAACATACACCAAAATTGCCCCAGCGATAGGTCGGGCACATGAGCTTTATAAACGAAAATTACGTGAACCACGCTTAATTCGAGCATCTATGGATAATCTTATTCCGGATCCTAACGGTGAAGGAATTGCAAAAGCAGATGTTATTATCGAAGCCGTTTTTGAAAACGTCGAAGTAAAGCAACAAATAATGCTAAATGTTGAGAAACTCGCAAAGCATTCTGCAATTATCGCGACAAATACTTCGAGTATTCCACTAGATGAAATTAGTAAAGTAATGCATAACCCAGCTCGTCTCATTGGTATTCATTTTTTTAATCCTGTTGCGCAAATGGAATTGGTTGAAATCGTAAGTAGTACCGTAACTCACATAGAAATCCAACAAAAGGCATGTGCTTTTGTTGGCAAAATTGGAAAAATCGCATTACCTGTAAAATCAAGCCCTGGATTTTTAATAAACCGCGTCTTAACTCCATACTTAGTTACAGCTATGCAACTTGTTGCCGAAGGATATAAACCTGAAGTAATAGATGATGCTGCTACAACTTTTGGAATGGTGATGGGACCGGTAGAATTAGCAGATACTGTTGGCATAGACATTTGCTTGGCTGTCGCCGATAATTTAGCAAGTCAATGCAATTATGAAGTGCCTGAGAAACTACGCCAAATGGTTGCAGATGGTAAGCTTGGTAAAAAAACTGGCGGTGGTTTTTATCAATACAAAAAAGGCAAAATCCAAAAAAGAAAGCTAAATGAAAGTGAACGTAAGCCTGAACTTGCTGAGCGCTTAATTCAACCAATGATAGACGAGTCCAAACAATGCTTAAAAGAAAAAGTTGTAGCTGACGCTGATCTATTAGATGGAGGCATGATCTTCGCAACTGGATTTGCACCTTTTCGTGGTGGGCCGATGCACTACGCAAGCAATAAAACCATACATATTGCCTCATAGTGGACATATATAAATACGCACAGGACTTCGAGACGCTGCTTCGCGGCTCCTCGGTCCGATTAATGAGGTGCTATTTTAATGTGTCTATTTGCCAATGTCAGGAATGAATGCTAAGATGCTTATTTTATTGACAGTAAATTCAAGCATATGCCAGAAACCAATCCCTTATTCAAATTTATAGAGCAAGAACAAACTCCTACCGCCATTCGCAAACAAAATATTTTAGGGGAAAACTATTATATAATTCCACTTCATGATATTCCAAGCGGGCAACATCACTTAAGTGTGTATAAAAATATTAATGAAGAGGTTGGTTATAATTCTGTTTATCATTATACATTTACTACTGATAACGAATCTATCCATATATATGCTGATGAAAACAATAAAATCCTTGGTGCAGACTCTGAAGATTTTAATACACATATTTTTACAGGTTTCTATAAATTGCCTTTCGAAAAACAAGAAGAAATAAATAATCTTTTCGAGCAATCTGCATTACCAATTATCCAAGATATACATGAAAAGCACAATATAAAATCTCAAGGAATGGTGCGTGAATATAAAATAGCTTTAGAAAGTCTCCACGAAAGACTTTATAATTTTTCTGAAGAAATAAATACTAATTTAGCAATTATTCAACATACAATACTCTTAGGTGAAACAACACAAGAGATCTGTTTTAAAAAAAAATTTATCACAAAAACTTTAGATTATTTAAAAAAATGCCAAGAAAATTTTTCCCTCTGCCCTCAGCATACAATAGTGGCAGAAAAAAATTCATCTATATCAGTTCAAAATATAGAGCCACCATCACATGATCAATATACTCTTGCTTCTGAACATAAAAGATCTCCTAAAATAGTAAGAAATATTAGGGACCCAAAACTTGATAAAATGTCTCTTGAATTTACCAAAATATATACTGATTTTACTCAAACATTAAATGGTTTTAGAGCTTGTCAAATTGAAAATTTCGCAGAAAAAATGCGTTTATTAGAACTTATGAATGATAACATACGCATAATAATAGGTTTATCATTTGAAATTCAAAAAAACCAAATATATTTTAAAAACAATCAAGCTCTATTAAATAAAACATCACTTGGATTAGACCTAATTCTACAAACAATTCAAGAAATAAGTACTAGTATGCTTGAGTATTGTATTTCTTCAGAAACTCTACTAGAAGCATTTGGTGATAAGCTAAAAACCTACACAACTGCTATTTCGAAAACGTATATAATAGATGCTTTACACAATAATACAGTTAAAGCTTTATCATTTTTATTAGATAACACTAAAATCGATATCAATAATTTTTTGGTTGCCAATAACGATGAAGCAGAACCATATTTATCTCTAATTTCTACTGCGTATAAAAACCAACAACTCGAAATTTTTACATTGCTACTACAAAAAGGTGCTTTAGGTTTAGGTGTATATAATGGGCTACCTCTTGCACACACACTATTACAATTGCCAAAAAGCGACCTGTTTAGTATGGCTTATTATCAATATTGCAAACCTATCCTAAACGGAAACTCTACTTTTTATAAAAGACTTGCAGCAGCTATAAAACTTAAATCTCAAGACCCAAGCTTAGATCTTGAGAAAAAAAACGTACTAGAAAACGCTTATGCTGACTACATTACAGTTAGTGAGAATAACGCTGGACTTGTTATTAATTACAGCCAACAAATGCGCAATGATTTGATAACAATTCAAACAAATTCAAATCAAGAACTAATGCTTGAGTGTCAAAGATGTCCTGCATACAAAAATCTTATCAAAACACTCGATAAAAAATCACAAGAGCTCTTCAAGTTACAACAAAAGAACCGAACTTCAAGAAAAACAATTAGGGATTCTGAAAATTATCATCACAAAATTGCATCTTATCTTGATGGTAATTGTATTGATATAACAAGAAATTTTACAAAAGAACAGTATATTGAAGTACTTGAGCACACTATTAATAAAATAGAAGCCGAAATCACCATAATAACTTACGAAAATAAAAACATATTAACTAAAAACGAAAGAAAACTATACAAAAGTGCCTTAAATACCCTTGAAAAAGCAACAAAAAGGGAATCTGCCGCTATGACATCCTTAGAAATGAATAAACTTGGTTCAGAAATATTTTTGTCTGGCATAAACTCCCTTGAACAAATGTTAGATTGTTCTGATGAATACGGAGATATTCTATCTGCGAAAGAAAGTAGTTCGTACACAAAAATGTTTTCATGGTTTGATCGTGCATTACCAATTAAAGATCCCTCAACCAAAGAAAAAATGAAAAAAATTCAAAGTAAATTAAAAAGTATTGCTAATAGCTCCTCAGACACAAAAACTATTACAGAAGAGGATGCAAAGGTTGATGACAAATTCACAGGAATTAATTGTTTAGCAACTGCCCTTGAAGAAATAATTGCTTCCGCTGCTAAAGTAGATGATGAGGTGATACAAGACGAAGATTCTGACTCTAAGCTAAGCATAAAATGTTCTAGAAACTCTCCCGGTTAAAAAGCCTTTTCTCAAGCACAAGAAATTTAATACAATGCGCGGAGGCAAGCAACACTATACTTGCAATAACGTCAATCAAATAATGCCATCCTAGCATTACACAAGATAATACTATTAAAATATTTACTGGGGTAAAAATAACAAATAATAACTGCGCTTTTCGTACCAAATATAGACTTAACCATGCCCAAATAACGTGAAATGATGGTAAAGCTATTAAACCACCTTCTATAGTAGTTGGTATAGTATAATGGTGTATTTGAGAGAATTTTAAATTTGTTGCAATCTGATAATCATTAAAATATTCATTAGGTAAGACACTAGCCGGAGCAGTTGTTGGATAAAAATAATAGATGCTAAAACCGAGTATTGCTGTTATTAACATCAAAATATAATACTCATACAATTCTTTACGATGACTTAAAAAAATAGCACAAATTGGTAATATAACCATTTGAAATATCAAAAAACAATATGCAAAACTTAAAATATCTTCGAGCCACGAATATTGCTTAGTCCAAATAATTATATTTAATGTGTTTATTCCAAAGTATTGCTCAAACTTAAGTATTTGCCTATCGATCGGAGTGAATGGCGTTAATTGCGCAGCATTAGTTGCAAGAGCAATAATTACAAAGACAAGATAATACCAAGTAAAATCCCCTAAATAAACAAAATAGTTACTTTGTTTGTCTTTGAGTATTCTAAGGCCGTAATATAAGAGTAATAATATTAATCCAATAAAAAATGCATCTTGAGGGAAGTAGTTATTGCCATGATATTTAAAGAAAAAATAATTTACAATAAAGACCACGCTCGATAATAATATCGTCAAAAATATTAGAAATATTAAAAGACCATTAAATTGAAACTTTTTATCCACAAAATCCATTCCGTGCCATAATAAACGCTCAATTATCTACTATCAAAGCGAAAACTTATACCATTTCTTCTTTTTGTTTAATTGCCTCATACACCTCTTCTCTATGTACATTAATAGTGCGTGGTGCTTTAATCCCAAATTTAATATTACCTGGCTCTTGAGTCTTAAAGACGACTAACTGTACCCTCTCACCTTTGAACTCAATTGTCAGAGGCTCCTCAAAAGGGAGACTTAAAATATCCATACAAAACCTTATTATTTTTATAAATTATATGCTCAAAATTCTCTAAATTTATGCATCCTCAGGAGCTACTTTATAGATACCTGGGATATTACGTAAATATTCTTTATAATCCATACCAAAACCAAATACATAATGATCTTCTACTTTCAAACCAACAAAATCCGCTTGTTTAAGACCGCCTTCCACTCTTTTTTGATACTTATCAATTAGTACTGCACTATATACTTCAGCGGCACCTATAGCTAAAAACTCATCAACGATTGCCTGGAGGGTAATGCCGCCATCTAAAATATCATCAACAATCAAAACTGTTCTGCCACGTAAATCAACTTTTGGCCTGGCCTTCCAATGAATTTCTCCACCAGATAAAGCTCCACGATATCTAGTTGCATGCACATAATCAATTTCCAAAGGAAACTTTAAACGCAATAATAAATTACCAACTGGTATCATCCCACCTATCATAACACAAATAATAACTGGATTTTTATCCGCTAATTTTTGTGTAATATTTATAGCCATATTATCTAAAGCATTATTTACTTCTTCTTGAGTATAAATACAACTAGAACGACTATAAACTTCATTAATTTCACTTGTTTCAATCATTGTGAATCCTAATTTGGTTTAAATACAAAATCTATATCCTCTTTTTCACTACAAATAAGCTGCGAACCGTATTCACATTTTTGTATAATAAAACAGTAAAATCCAGCAGGATAAGGCCATACCATTTTACCCATTTCATTTAAAAATGAAAGGCTCTGTATAAGTTTTAAATTATAAACCGGTGGAATATAATAAAAACTACTTAAATAACATTGCGTAAATCCAAGAAGAAAAAATAATTTTTTCAAATGTAGTACAGATCTAAGCTTTAATGAAAATTTTGATAAATTTTTAATTTTATGCAAAAAAGCAGATAGTCCCCAAAAACTACAAGGATTAATCCCCAAAAAAATAATAAACCCCTGTGACTTTAATACTCTATCAAACTCAGCAACAATATTTTGATTATTTGAAAATAATTCCATACTAAAAGGTGCGAGAATACAATCAAAACTATTATCTTGAAAAGGCAAATTTTCAGGATTTGCGTAAGTATGTGTATTACCTATCTTAAGCGCTGGATTAACAATTATTTTATTACGAAAATTCATGTTTGCTAATAAATCATTTCCACCTGTCACCCCAATTTGTAATATGTTCCTCCCAGAAATATGACAGGAAACTTTATCGAGCTCATGAACAAAAGCTTGCGCCACATTCATGCCTTGTTGAGAATCAAACCACTTATTTAATAACTCATATTTTTTTGCCTGGGAGACTCTCAATGTCTTATCTCGAAATTATATTTCATAAAAGTATACGTGTGGTAAAACTGCTACGCAAATAAAATCCTCGCGGCATAGTTTTAATTTTATTCCCAAACTCATCATAGCAATAACAAAGCGCCTTCGAGTTGGCCCCTTTGGGACGGATCTGCAAGTACTCACCAATACCGGCATGAATTTTATCTATTTGTCCGGTACGAATTAAAAAAGCTAGCTCTTCCCAATCATTGGCTAAAACTTTTTCATTAGCAACAGATGGTGACCACAAAATCCCCTCACCAATACGTCTGTGCATATAATTTACTCTATCATCATCTTCAATCGGTATCCACAATACTTTTTTAAGTTTTGCATAACATTGTGATGTTTTCCATACTTGTTTGTGAATAGTCAACAATGGAATAGCAGTCACAAATGTTGATTCAGCAGTTTTCCCAAGATGATTTAATGGTAATGTCTTTAACTCAATACCTAGACTATTAAAATCAGGCTGTGATAAATTCCTAGAACTAGCGCCTAAAGCCAATTCTATAGCCATCCCAATAAAACCTTTACGCTGTACTTGAGATTGTGGGATGGCAAGATTAAGATTTGCCGCAAGCTGTGAAAAAGTTAAACCAGCAATGGCTTTATATTTAGCTATTAATTCTTCTTCACTACAAACTTCGACAACATTATTAATAGTTTTCTCACTCTAAAGTTTTAATAGCAAGCTCAGATAGTTGTTCTTGATTAACAACGGATGGCGCGCTAGTTAATAAACAAGAAGCAGATTGAGTTTTAGGAAAGGCAATAACATCTCGAATAGACTTACTACCAGTCAAAAGCATTGCAAGTCTATCAATCCCTAAAGCAATACCACCGTGCGGAGGACAACCATACTGTAATGCATCCAATAAAAATCCAAACTTATCTTGTGCTTGTTGCTCATCTATATTTAATAAAGTAAACACCGTCTTTTGCAAATCTTCAGAATGAATACGAATAGAGCCACCGCCTATTTCATAACCATTTATTACAATATCATAAGCACGCGCTAAACTATCTGTTGGATTTTTTAATAAATCTACTGATGAAGTATTTTGTGGGGAAGTAAAAGGATGGTGCATTGCCTGTAATTGTTTAGAAACAGGATCTTTCTCAAACATAGGCCAGTCAACTATCCACACAAGCTGCCAACCGTCACTAATTAACTTACAATCACGCCCAAGCTTATCTCGTAACGCCCCCATTGATTCATTAACTACTTTAGTTGAATCAGCACCAAAGAAAATAACATCGCCTGTTGTCGCATCAACTCTCTTTAAAATTGCCATAATTTCATCTTCGGCTAAGAATTTTAAAATTGGCGATTGTAATCCGGCAACTCCTTCCTTAATATCATTTACTTTAATATAAGCAAGCCCTTTAGCACCATATATACCAACAAATTTAGCATAGTCATCTAGTTCTTTTCGACTTAAACTACAACCATTTACTAATTTTAACGCAACAATTCGGCAATCATCTTCATTAGCAGCTTTAGCAAAAACTTGAAAACTAGTATTTTTCAATAAGTCATCAACATCCACTAATTCTAAAGGATTACGTAAGTCTGGTTTGTCACTGCCAAAACGTCGCATAGCTTCTGCAAATTGCATAACAGGAATTTTATTCGGAAGTTCTACATCCAGAATTTCCTTAAAAATAATCCGCAACATATTGTCTATCAAAGTTTTAATAGTACCCTCATCCACAAAAGACATTTCAATATCTAACTGCGTAAATTCAGGCTGTCTATCAGCACGTAAATCTTCATCCCGAAAACATCTAGCAACTTGATAGTATTTATCAAATCCCGACATCATTAGTAGTTGCTTAAAAAGTTGTGGTGACTGAGGAAGCGCATAAAAACTACCATGATGTACACGCGAAGGCACCAAATAATCACGTGCTCCCTCTGGTGTAGCTTTTGTAAGCATCGGTGTTTCTATGTCAATGAATCCTTGTTTATTTAAATAATCTCGCATACAACTAATAAGTTTATGCCGCAAAATTATATTGTTTTGTAACTCCAAACGTCTTAAATCTAAATACCTATATTGAAAACGTAAATCTTCATTTACAAATTGATGTTCATCTGGCAAAAATGGTGGAGTTTTAGATGAGTTTAAAATTTCAAGACTTCCGCCAAGAATTTCTATCGCCCCATTAGCCATATTAGCATTTACCATATTTTCTGGACGACTTCTAACTACTCCAGTTAGCATAACAACATACTCATGTCTTAATTTTTCGGCAGTAATAAAAGTGTCTTTTTGCTCTGGCTCATATACAGCCTGGACAAGACCGGTTCTATCTCTGATATCTAAAAATATAACTCCACCATGATCGCGCCTATTATGTACCCATCCGCAGATAGTTACTGATTTATTAAGGGTATTTTCATTAACTTCCGTACAATAATGTGTTCTCATGACTTAACTTTCACCTTTTTGCCATTTGTTGTCATCCCAGGCTGCATTACTCCTAGGGAAATAATAAACTTAAGTGCTATATCTACTGACATTTCTAACTCTATAACTTCTTCTTTCGCAACCATCATTAAAAACCCTGCAGTAGGATTTGGAGTGGTCGGTACGAATATAGATACCATCTGCTGATTAGTCTTATCATCAATTTCTTTAACAGCTGCGCCAGTTTGAAATGCTAAACTCCACAAACCTTTGCGTGGATACTCAACCAATACTACCTTACGAAAAGCTTGGCTATTGGTTGAAACTACAGCTTCTATCATTTGTTTAGTCGCATTATAAATAGAGCGCACCAAAGGAATTCTATCTAAAATAGACTCACTTAAACTTACTAACTTTTGTCCAAATAAGTTCGTTGCAAGAATGCCTGTAACAAACAAAACCACAATCGATAAAATTACCCCTATTCCAGGAATATTAACTCCAATTATAACTTCAGGGTTATATGACTCTGGCAATAACGACATAGTTTTATCTAGCAAATCAATTAAAAACCGCAAAATCACAACTGTTGCAATTATCGGTAACCAAACGACCAATCCAGCCAATAAATATTTTTTAATAGCCATGCCTTTCACTTGTCATCACCTTTACTAGTAGTTACTTTAGTTTCAGTTTTAGCTGGCGTATCTGAAGCACCGGAATTAGCATCTTGTGTGGTTTTAGGTTTGCCTTTATTTTTAAAGTCGGTTTCATACCAACCTGTACCTTTTAATTGAAACCCAGGAGCAGAAACAAGGCGCTGCGCTGAATTTTTATGACATTTTTCACATTCTGTAACAGGAGCATCACTCATTTTTTGAATAAGCTCATACTCATGGCCACAATCATTACATTTATATTCATAAATTGGCATATTAGGGTTCTTATTTAAAGATTAGTCAAGAAGAAACTTGCTACGAATTATAGCTAACAAATAACCTTTTAATCAAGGTATCATCTTCACAAACCTAAAAATCATATGTATAGTTATGAATAAAAAAATTAGGATATAAAATGTACCACGGATTAAAATACAACTTAGGCGATATTTATACGCAATTACGCGATAGCGTATATAATTTTGCTCAAAACGAGATTGCACCTCTCGCGGCTCAAGTAGACATAGAAAATCAATTTCCAAATCATTTATGGAAAAAACTAGGTGATATGGGGCTTCTTGGAATTACCGCAAGTGAAGAATATGGCGGGGCTAATATGGGATATCTAGCTCATGTTATTGCCATGGAAGAAATTTCTCGTGCAAGCGCTTCTATTGGTTTAAGTTATGGCGCCCACTCAAATTTATGCGTAAATCAAATAAATTTAAACGGAAATCATGCACAAAAACTAAAATACCTCCCAGGTCTAATTAGCGGCGATAAAATTGGCGCTTTAGCCATGAGTGAAGCTAATTCAGGCTCTGATGTTGTAAGCATGCAATTAAGCGCCCGCCAAGAAGGTGATAATTTTATCCTTAACGGCAATAAAATGTGGATAACCAATGGCCCAGATGCAGATGTTTTAGTAGTATATGCAAAAACTGACAAAGCCGCACATAGTAAGGGTATTACTGCTTTTATTATCGAAAAAAATTATCCTGGATTTAAAACCGCACAAAAGCTAGATAAATTAGGTATGCGTGGCTCTAACACTTGTGAATTAGTATTTGAAAATTGCAAAGTACCAAGCTCACAAATTCTAGGCAACCTTAATCAAGGCGTAAAAGTATTAATGAGCGGTCTTGATTATGAAAGAACAGTACTCGCCGCAGGGCCAATTGGCATCATGCAAGCATGTTTAGATGTTGCTTTACCTTACATACATGAACGCAAACAATTTAACCAAGCAATAGGTGAATTTCAATTTATCCAAGGAAAAATTGCAGACATGTATACAGACCTTAACGCTTCAAGAAGTTATTTATATGCAGTTGCAAAAGCCTGTGATGAAGGTTTTGTAAGTCGCAAAGACGCAGCCAGTGTTATCCTA
>CAZADN010000032.1:0-14316 GCA_964483895.1 uncultured Legionellaceae bacterium | reverse complement strand
CCTAAGGTATATCCTGAGGATAACTCTCCTTATTTTTGAATATTTTTATTTTTTAGCTTTTATTCACTTATTTAGCTGTTTTAAAACGCAGGATAAACACAACCTTTTTTATTAAATAACTTTATGAAAATAAACAACTTTTTACATTTATCCACAGAATTTATTTCTCTTATAATAATAATCATTTTTTAAATAAATAATATAATTATTATTAGCAAATAAAATTCATGTCATTTTAAATATAACGATACAATCACTTATCATAGGTAAATAAAGAAAAGTTCTAATTAGCGCTAATGCAAATTATTTATCTTCAATTTTTAAATTATTACTGTTAAATTTTAAAAAATCGTTTTAAGATAGTATGTCTAGTTCGCTTTCTCTTTTTTACATTCAATTGTGATTCATCTTGAGTAGGATTCCTGCATTGACTCAGATGTTAGGAGTATAATTTAGTGTCAGAACAACTATGGCAACGCTGCTTGGGGTATTTGCAAGAAGAATATCCAATGAATCAATTTAATACTTGGATAAGACCACTTCATGCGGTGTTTAGAGAAGACAGTTTAATATTGCTTGCACCAAATCGATTTGTCCTTGATTGGGTTAAAAAACATTATCATCGTCGCATTGAAGAAGTGATTCAGTTATTAGATTCTAATGCAATACAAAATGTTTTTTTAGAAGTGGGTAGTAAAACCTTAGATGACACTAAGCAACCCACTACATTTATTACACAACCCACTGTGGCACCAAAAGAATCAGATTATAAAGACAGTTATTTAAATCAGAACTTTACGTTCGATACCTTTGTTGAAGGAAATTCGAATCAGCTTGCTCGTGCGGCTTCTATACAAGTCGCAAATAAACCAGGGGATGCCTATAATCCGTTATTTATTTATGGACGAGTAGGTTTAGGTAAAACGCATTTAATGCATGCTGTTGGAAATGCTATATTACAACGTACACCGGATGCTAAAATCCTTTATTTACATTCTGAACGCTTTGTTGCAGACATGGTAAAAGCATTACAGACCAATGCCATTAATGAATTTAAACGCTTTTATCGTTCTTTGAATGTATTACTTATTGACGATATTCAATTTTTTGCTGGCAAAGACAGATCTCAAGAAGAGTTTTTTCACACTTTCAATGCATTACTTGAAGGTCAACAGCAAATTATTTTAACCAGTGATCGTTATCCAAAAGAAATTGAAGGTGTTGAAGAGCGCTTAAAATCGCGTTTTGGATGGGGATTAACTGTTGCGGTTGAACCGCCAGAGCTTGAAACTCGAGTTGCTATTTTGGTGAGTAAAGCGAAACAGTCTAATATTGATTTACCATATGAAGTCGCTTTTTTTATTGCAAAGCGGATTCGCTCTAATGTGCGTGAATTAGAAGGGGCGTTACGACGCGTTATTGCCAATGCGCATTTTACTGGTAAACCAATTACAATTGATTTTGTAAATGACGCGCTGCGTGACTTATTAGCTTTACAAGATAAGCTTGTGACAGTTGATAATATTCAAAAAACTGTTGCTGATTATTATAAAGTTAAAGTATCTGATTTGACTGCAAAAAGACGTAGTCGTTCAATTGCAAGACCTAGACAAATGGCAATGGCATTGTCTAAAGAGTTAACTAATCATAGTTTACCAGAAATTGGTGATAGCTTTGGTGGTCGCGATCATACGACGGTGATTCATGCATGCCGTAAAGTTAAAGAATTATTAACTGAAGCTGGTGAATTTGCGGAAGATTATAAAAACTTATTGCGGATCCTTTCTTCTTAAGGAAATAAAATGTTTCAGTTAACTACGACTAAAAAAGATTTATTAACCCCGCTTATGATAGTGGCTGGAGCTGTCGATAAAAAACAATCCATGCCAATTCTTGCTAATATATTGCTTAAATTGCATAAAGATAAGTTAAGCTTAACTGCGACTGATTTAGAGATAGAAATAACAGCGCATATCGAGTGCAAATCTACCAAAGATGAAGGTGCAATCACTATTCCGGCTAAAAAATTCATAGATATTGTGAAGTCATTAGAAGATGATGCGGAAGTGGTTTTTACGTGTGAAGACAGTCGTGTATCTATAAGTTCTGCAACAAGTAAATTTAAACTTGCAACTCTGCCAGCTGATGATTATCCTACTGCTGACTATGATTGTTCAGATCTTGAATTTTATTTAAATACTGTTGATTTGATTCATATTTTTCAATCTACAGCGTTTGCTATGGCGCAGCAAGATGTGCGTATTTATTTAAATGGTTTATTTCTTGAAGTCGGCATGAAAAATATTACAGCAGTTACTGCTGATGGGCATAGAATGGCTATCTGTAGTATTCCATGCGAAGATTTGGCAACACAGCAGCGTTTATTAATTCCTAAAAAAGGCATTCAAGAAGTTTTGCGTCTTTTGAGTAATTCAGAAACAGAGAAAGTATTAATCTCAGTAAGTAATAATCATTTTCGAGTGCAAAGTTCGCAATATATTTTTTCATCCAAGTTAATCGAAGCAAGGTTTCCGCCTTATACTAAAGCAATTCCTAAAGCTCAAGATAAACATGTAACAATTGATAGAGATATTTTAAAACGCGCTTTAACGCGAATAATCATCATGGCAAATGAAAAATCGCGTGCGGTCTTGTTAAATATTCAAGAGGGAAGTTTAACTTTAAGTGCGACTAATCAAGAGCATGAAGAAGGAGTTGAGTCTTTAGGAGTTGAGACGCAAGGCGGTAATCTTGAGATAGGTTTAAATGCATCTTACTTATTAGAAGTATTAAATCATATGCAAGAAGGGTTGCTTAATTTATCATTTACGAGCGCGGATAGTAGTATCTTAGTGCAGTCGCTACAAGATGATAATTATCAATATATAATTATGCCTATGAAAATATGAGCTTAATTAAGTTAAATATTCATAATGTACGTAATCTTAAAAAACTGCAAATTCTACCACATCCGAAATTTAATATTATTACAGGGTTAAATGGTAGTGGCAAAACCTCAATTTTAGAATCAATTTATTTACTCGGCAACGGCCGCTCGTTTCGCACTCGCGAGACCGCGCCTTTAGTTAATTATACCGAAGATGCGTTAACTGTTTTTGCTGAATTTCATAATCATGAAACGTTGAGCATTCAAAAATCCAAAAGTGGCGCAACCAAAGTGCAGCTTAACCAGCAGCCATGTGTTAGAAGTAGTGATTTAGCATATTTTTTACCATGCCAAGTGTTTTACCAAGATATTTTTCAAATTATAGACGCCGGTCCCTTGGTGCGGCGTGGAATTTTGGATTGGGGTGGTTTTTATCAAGATAAAACTTATAGTAATCTTTTGCGGGAATATCGGCATGTAGTTAGACAGCGCAATGCTTTATTAAGGCAAAGAGCAAATAAGGCAAGATTTGCGCCATGGGATAAACTATTAGTAGATATGGCGTTAAAAATAGATGCAATTCGTAGTGGTTATTTTGAAAATTTAGAAAAAAGCTTTCAATATCATCTTGCAAAGTTAACAACAACCGCGTGTAAAATTAGTTATTATAAAGGTTGGGATAGAAAACAAACAAATAAGTCGTTAATGGAAATTTTAGACGAGCAGTTTGCAAGCGACTTACAGCGCCAATTTACGCATTCTGGTGCGCATAATGCGGATATATATTTTGATTCCGCAGAACTTAAAGCAAAGCAAACTCTATCAAGAGGTCAGCAGAAAATTATTTTAATAGCGTTAAAGCTCGCGCAAGCGGCATTATTATCAACATCTTGCATTTATTTATTGGATGATATTGGCGCAGAATTGGATAAAAAACATTTTTCGAATTTATTAGATTTAATAAACAAAAACAACGGCCAGTTCTTTTTTACCGCAATTAATCCAGAGATATTTGCTGGGAAGATAGAATCAGAAAATTATTTTATATTTGACCTTAATAGCATATATTGATACAATATGACTATGTTTGTTTATTTTGGTGGTGTAATATGAAGCGAAATAACCATGAAAAAATGAAAATACTTGTTATTGGGGCGGACAGGGTTGGTAAGACTCAATGCTGTAATCGGTTGAGTGGAGTTTCATTTAAACATGCTTATATTGAAACAATCGGCGTAGATTTTATAAATAAGACTTATCAACCTGAAGGTCAAGAAAAAATACAATTTCAATTCTGGGACACGTCTGGAGCTGAAAGATTTTCAAGTGTTGTTCAAGCTTATTATCGCAGCGCTAATGTGGCGTTTGTGTTTGATATTACAGATAGAAAGTCTTTTACTAAATTATCAGGACTTATTAAAAAAGTTGATTCTAGCGTAGGCTCTAAAAAATTAATGTTGATTGGTAATAAATCTGATGGCGTAGAACGTCAAGTTACTACGGAAGAAGCTAAGATATTTGCTGAAGAAAATGGCATGAAATACTTTGAAGTTTCAGCTAAAAACGATACCGGTTTTGTACCTATTTTGAATTATGCTGCTTTGAAGTTTCAAGAATCACGCAAGCAAAATGAAGAATTATTAAAAGTTGGTAATTTAAATACTGAAAATAGCAGTCATGCACTTATTCTAAAGGCTGCATTAATAGCGTTCATATTGTTAGCGATAGGGGCGGCAGCTACATTAATTGCGATACACCTGCCGGAAGCGATCTCTGCGTTTAAAGCATTAAAAGAGATAGTTGTACCTACAGCATCTGTGTTTGTTGGTTTATCTGTTTTTGGAGTTTTTTGCACAAGTGCGGCGATTTGTAAAAAGAATAATGATTTCTCGGCAGATAATTTAGAATTATCATCTCACAGTAATAATAGTTAGAAATCAGTTCTATAAAAGCCTTAAGTATCAAAACTTAAGGCTTTTTTATTGGAAGATGTCTATTCGGGTATGTCTTGTGGATAATGCTATAATTGCCGTGCTATTAGTTATATCTTAAATTTTACGGTATATTTTACTATATCACCTTAAAATTTACCGAGAAAACGCAAATATTGGTTATACTTTTGTGGCGATTATTTAGCGCCGTATAATTTATTATTTGACGAAAGTGTTCATTTTATTCATAATAAGTTGAGGTTTTGGCTTTTATAAGGTGGTGTTTATGAAAACAAGAAAAGAAACGATAGTTGTAGAAGAATATCCTGAGATCTATCCTCCTACCGCAGAATGCAAAAAGTATTTGAAAATGCGTGGGGAGCATGAGGAGGCTAGTACTAGAAGAGCGTTTGCATCTTTTGGTGCTGCTATTGCCGGTACCTCTGGGATAAATAATGCCGCGGATAATGAAAAATTTCGTGAAATTCAATACGCGTATCAAGATTGTCAAATGACAGCGTTAGCTTTTTTTGCTTCGAAAAAAGCGGTGGTTGATAAGCCAGCTGTTAGCGATGAAAATGAAAATAAACTTGGTAAATAAAATATCGGGATTTTGAAGATTTTTTGTGAGTTTTCCCGTAATCCGCTGCGCTTCTTACGGGCTACAATAATAAACATCAATGTAGGGGAGCATCCTCGCTCTTACTCATTAAACTGATAATACTCCTCACCCTTTTTAATCATCCCAAGCTCATACCTTGCTTGTTCTTCGAGTGATTGATTGCCAGACTTTAATTCAGCAATATCAGCTTCGACTACTTTATTGCGCTCCGCGAGCTTTTCATTTATTTCTTCTTGATGCTCTAGCTTTTTTTGAAGATTGGCCCAGGCTGGAATGCTGCCGTCTCCGAACCAAAGCTTATATTGTAAGCCAACTAGAGCTAATATTAAGATTAAAATTATCGCTTTCATTTTTTATTTATTAAAAATTGATTTGCCTGCGTAAGGTAAGCTTGAAAGTTCATGTATGCGCAACAACTGATTGTATTTTCCAACTCTATCCGTACGACATAAAGAGCCGGTTTTTATTTGCCCACATCCAGTTGCAACTGCTAAGTCTGCGATAAATGAATCTTCAGTTTCACCCGAGCGATGGGATATGATACAGCTATATCCATTGGCCTTCGCAAGCCTAATCGTTTCCCTTGTTTCTGTTAATGTACCAATTTGATTTAATTTTATCAATATAGAGTTAGCAATTTGTTTATCGATACCTTTTTGAAGTATTTCTTTATTGGTTACGAAGAGGTCATCGCCTACCAGTTGGATTTTATGGCCAAGTTCTTTAGTTATTTCTTGCCAGCCATCCCAATCACTTTCATTTAAGCCGTCTTCTATGCTGACTATTGGGTAATCATTAACTAAAGATTTATAGTAAGAGACGAGTTCAGTTGTTGTTAAATTTTTGTTTTCGGATTTTAGAATATATTTATTATTAGAAAAGAACTCAGAAGCCGCGGCATCTAATGCGAAAACTATATCTTTACCTAAATTTAAGCCAATTGTGTTAATTGCTTCAGATATTAAATCCAGCGCTTGGCGATTTGAAGCTAAATCTGGAGCAAAACCACCTTCATCTCCAACAGCTGTATTGAATCCTTGTTTTTTTAAATTGGATTTTAAAGCTAAAAAGACTTCGGCGCCCATTTGGATTGCTTCAGGAAAATCGCGCGCGCCAATTGGCATTATCATAAATTCTTGAATATCAACATTGTTATCTGCATGTGCCCCACCATTTAAAATATTCATCATCGGCACAGGCATTAGCATGATTTCCTGCTGATTTAACGCGATGAATAATGGTAACTGCATAGCATTGGCGTGCGCTCTTGCTGCGGCTAATGATACTGCTAAAATCGCGTTTGCTCCGAGCTTTGATTTATTTTTTGTGCCATCAAGTTCGCATAAAGAGGCGTCAATGTGTGCTGCATCAGTGACTGAAATATTGCGAAGAGCAATATTTATATCATTATTAATGTGTTGCACAGCTTTTAAAACGCCGCGGCCACTATATCTTTTTGGGTCATTATCACGTAATTCGCATGCTTCAAGGCTGCCAGTTGATGCGCCTGATGGAACTGACGCGCGTCCTATCGTTCCATCATCTAATAAAACATCAGCTTCAACTGTTGGGTTGCCACGAGAATCTAAAATTTCTCGACCTTTTACACTGATAATTCGCATGTCTTATCCTTAATTTTTTTATTTAAAATGGCGGCATTTATGGCATTTTTATTTTATTAAGTTCAAAAACTCCATACGAGAGCTTTGATTATTGCGCATTTCTCCAAGCATAGTGGATGTTGTCATAACGGAGCTTTGCTTTCCAACTCCGCGCATCATCATGCATAAATGTTGCGCCTCAATTACTACAGCTACGCCACGAGCACCAGTTATTTCCGCAATACAATTAGCTATTTCAGATGTTAATCTTTCTTGAATTTGTAGTCTTCTTGCAAAATAGTCAATTATTCTTGCAATTTTGGATAACCCCAATACTTTGCCTTGAGGTAGATAGCCAACGTGACATTTGCCAAGAAATGGTAATAAATGATGTTCGCACATTGAATATAATTCGATATCTTTAACGATGACCATTTCATTCATATCGGATTCGAATAAAGCCTCGTTAATTATATCGTCAATGTTTTCTTTATAGCCCTTTGTTAGATATTGCATGGCGTTAGCTGCACGTTCAGGGGTCTTTTGTAGGCCTTCACGGGTTACGTCTTCGCCAATATCCTTAAGTATTTTTTTGTATAATTCTTTCATATTAAATTATCCTTTAACCTGGGGGCCAGGTTAATTGTCTTCCGCCCAATAAATGGAGGTGAATATGGTATATTTCTTGCCCACCATGGGAGTTTATATTAAAAACAAGTCTGTATCCTGATTCACTTAAATTATGTTCTTTCGCTAAATTTTTGGCTGTTAAGACTAATTTGCCAAGTAACTCAGCATCATCAGCATGCACATCGTTAATTGTTGCAATATGTTTTTTAGGTATTATTAGAAAATGCAACGGGGCTTGCGGAGCTATATCAGCAAAAGCCATAATTTGCTCATCATTATATACAATTTTTGCTGGTATTTCACCATCTATAATTTTGCAAAATAAACAACTCATATTTTTCCTTAAAATAATTTATGGATAACGTAATATAACATAACGGGCAAAATTATTGATATTTTTTCTAAGAACTGCTAACATGCGCATTTATTTTATAATGTGGTGATTTTGTATGCTTTCAAAAGAGGAAAGACAGGTTTTGCTTAATAGTGCGGGCATGATTTACACAAAATACATTGCGCTAGATGTTATGCGGAACAAAGTTTTTTGTAAAACTCAAAATGAAAGTGCAAATATGAGTTCATTATATGATATGTGTATTCAATATATTGCAAGCGCAGACACTCATAAAGAAATTTTAATAGGCGAGAAGGTTTATAATTTAGTAAAACAACCTGGGTCTAATAATATTACCATTACAAGACCATATCTAGACTCCCCAGTAATAAAACAATTGGATAAGTATAGCGATACTGATTTAACCACATTGTTATATGATCAAACATTTACTTTCCAGCAAATTTCAAATGGGGATTGGGCATCTGGTATTTTGTTGCCTGATAATACAGTTTTAGGCGGGCCAAATAAAATTGCAATTTATCGTACTCATTTAGTAACTTTATACAATATTATTCAAAGAATTAATCAAAATCAAACAATAGATCTTAAGGCAATGTTAGTCGCGTTTCCAACTGGATCTGGCAAAACATTTTTTCAAGCTTTATGGTTACATGTGCTCAGTTTTGCAGGAGTAACAGCTATTTTTACTATGCCAGAGAATTTGGTTCCACAATTTTGTAAAGATATGGGACGTATGTTACCAGATAGTGTAGTTGCAAATATAAATGTCCTAAAAGGTGATGCGAATGAATTAACCGCAATTATCAGTCAGGGTTCTAAAATTATTGTAACATCAAGTAAGAATTTACTGGATAATTGTTTTCATGCAGACATACTTTGCAATAACAAATCAATTTTCTTAAGTTTTGATGAACAACATAAAACCGATGAAGTAGAGCGTCATTCTGTTAGAAGAACTATTTTAGAAGAGAAACATGTGTCGCTATATTTAACAGCTACACCACGCGAAAAAACTTATATAGAAAGCGGAAAAAAACCTGTGGCTATGATGTCCCCAGCGCAAAAACAGCAAGCAGGTCAAGGTAAACTGGGCTCTATAAAAACAATTCAAACTATGTTTGATGTGGATTTAAATCGAAAATATGTTCCACTTAAGCATTATAAGAAATTTATTCTGAATGAGATTTTTAGTTTAGGGGCGGGATGGTTTTTCTCACCAATAAGCTCTGCAGCTAGGGAGGCTATTGAATATCTGCCTTATCAAATAAGTTATGAGCCAGGTAAAAATAAACGTTGGGATATACAAATGCCAATGGCAACAAAAATGCTTTGGTTAATTGATGATAATGAGTCTTTGGTTAATTTTTTTCAAAGGGTTAATAGCGGTAATAGAGCTTATTACTATCATGACGGGGCATTGCAGACAGTTAATGAAGCTAAACTGTATGTTAATGATTATATTAAGGATATGAAGAAAAGTTTAGATACAATGCATAAGAAAAATTTCTTTGACGCGCAAACTAAAGGTATGAGTGATAATTGTAAGTGTAAATATAAGAAAATCGCCGATGGTGGGTTATTTAGGCAAGTACGCGCAAATATGTTTCATTATTTAATTGAATATGTATTAATGGATATTACCGGGCTTATGCAAATTGAGCTTAATGAGTTGCGTAAAAATGATTTATCCACTTTAGTAGCGAAGGTTCAAAGTTATTATGATAATGAAGAGCCGCAAGATAGAGATTATTTCTTTGAAAAATTAGTTGGGAAAATTGGACAAGAAGCCGCAGATGAAATTAGTCCTTTGTTAGGTAATATCGCTAGTTATTTAAAATTCTTATCTAATAATTCTTCGGATATTTTGAAAGATTTTTGTGATAATAGCTTTGTAGATTCTCGACTGTATGAAGTTTTAATCGATAAAATTGGATCATTCAAAATAGCATTTGCAAACTATGCCAATAAGTATCAAATAGTCGCAGTTATGGCTAATATGAAAGAGTCCGAAACATCAATAGAAGATTCTAAGCCTTTTAATGCTATGCAGCATGTAGAACACGTTACATCAAATGATGAGACTAATGTTAGAAAAGTTAAAAAACGCCGACGTAGTGCTATGGAGCAATTAGCAGAGGTGTTTGGTAAAAAAGTTTCAGATGATTATTTTGACCCGCAATATTTGGAAAATGTTGATGAGCAACTAATAGATAAGTTATTTGATTTGGGATTCGTCGGTATATATGTTTCGAATAAAAAATCAGTAGGTGCAAATTTTAGAGATTTACATACGGTTGTGTCTATAGTTGAGAATGATTTAACAGAAAATGCCAACCCAAATGTGCAGGTACAAAGCTATGGGAGGTTGCGCGGTTTAGATTCAACTATGTCTCCTACCTACATAAGTGTTTTGGGGCGTAAAGTTAAGACACTTTTTGATTTAAATTTATTAGCTCAAGATGGTGATTATTATCCTAAGTATTTTGAAGCTGAAAAAGCTTATAATAAAAAATGTATTAAAACATTAGGTAAATCTTTGGCGCAGGATATAATTAAAGCCTACAATGAGTCTCATGATAAGTCTGGTGAAACCAATTATCCTTTGTATAAATCAAAAACTTTAAAGTTAATAGCAAAAGCCTTTAGACAATTAAACATTAATAATCATTTCGACGCTTCTTTAAGTAGAGCACAGTTATCAGAAGTAATCACGATTGCAAGCTCTCATATTGATGATGAAATTTATACAATTAAGCACCCATATGATATTGGCTTGTTCCCTAGATTTGCTGTTGGTTTTATTAATGGTCTGTTTTCTATCTATTGTGCGCCGCATAATTTTTATATTAATAGAAATTTGGCAAAGCATGCAGCAAGTTTGAAGACTACGGATCCTACAAAAAATGCTGATAGAATTTATTTGAAAATTATTAAATCTAATATTACTTTAGGTAATTTTCAAGGCGCTGGCTTGACGATGATGGAGTTTTTTGGTTGGGCGCTGCGGGTAAAAGATAATTTGTTAGCGAATCAATCTTTAGATGTTATAAAAAAACTATCTGCTATTTTTTCCGAATATCAAAATACGCGAGATCTGCAAAAAAGTATTTTTGCTCTTATAAGTTTAATCCCAGAAATACTTAGAAATTTTGAGAGCATATTGCGACTAGTATTTAAGTATTTTTCACCAATTTTATTTCATCCAGAAATGCTTAAAAACATTGATATGTTGTTTGCTGATTTAACTAAGGAAGATTTAATATATCTGCTTACATTAGATAATGATGGCAAGTTATCGAAAGAAGATGCTTCTAACTCAGTAGATATTTTATTTAATTTAATTGAGAAAATTCGTAAACATGATACTGAGGGTTTAATAGTAGAAATTAAGTGTATATGTTTTAATATATTATTCCCGGTGCTAGCTGAGTTATTCGTGCCTTTAGTAGAGGTTTTTAGCCATAAAAATAGCGCCGAAATTTTTGAAATTTTCATGCTATTACAATCTCACGAAATTAATAGTTTAGCACTGAGTAGGCTTAAAGAACTTTCGAAAAAAATTGGACTTTCAAATATTATGGATAAAAAAGAAGATGTATTTGACAAAATCTGTAAGTCGCCGTCAGTTCTTCATATGTGGACAGCAATTATTACTCCTATGAAGGTATTAATGACTAAGTTTGATTGTTTAGGTTTTTATCGACGTTGCGACCCAAAGTGTGAAGCAATGAGTTATAAAGATAATCATTCTGCGTTTATTGAAAAACTTAGCGATATATTAAAAAGTGAAAAATGTCGACATCCGTTTAGAGAAGGGGCATTAAGGGTATCACAAGCAAGAGATTTGGTGAAAGCTACTGATAGATTATCTAATATTAAAGTTTCTTCAAATGATGATAGTACTGAGTATTTAGAAAATATTAATGAAGATGTGTTGAAAGGGGTTTGGTGGAAAGTTAAAGTTGCAATATGGCGCCAGTCTTTAATAAGTTTGGGGCGAAATATATTTTTCGGCATTAAGCAGTGTGCTTTATTTGTATGGTCAGGAATAAAAAGTGTTAAGAATAAAGTAGTTTCTTTGGTTTCTTGGTATGAAGGGATTAGAAAAGATGTGGATTGTAAGGTGCAAGTTGCGGATAATAATTATGTTGATAATTTCGCGACTCAGATAAATAAAATACGTGCTATTGATAAGAAAGATGCTAGTGATAAAAACTGTCCTCTTGATGTTGTGCAACCGGTGTTAGATGAATTGGAGACTGATGAGCGAAAGTTACCAGGTTTTGGTTCGCTTTAATATGGAAGTATGTTAAATCCAGCTAGAGCAAAATGTCGGTCGAAGCTGAACGTGGTTTTAATGCGATTTTCTTTCATTAGTTGAAAAGAAATGCAATCTGTAAAACTCACTTTTTGATCTGAAAATTTATCAAACAGAGATAATGCTCGCAATTCTGTATCGTATGTTGGTCTAAGAATATTTATTACGTTTGAGTTATAAATAAGACGGGCAATCTTAGCTGAAAAATCATAATTTGCTTGTCGTGCTAGTAAAGTGAATGTTTCGTCAAGAATAAAATTACTGGTAAGAATTTTGGTTTTTTTATGTTCTAATTCAGACCATATTTGAACTGATTTTTTATGAAAATTATCTGATGTAAGATATTTAGAAATAAATGCTCCAGTATCAACAAAAATCATGTTATTGCCTAAGGGTTAATAAATATAATCATCGTGATTTATTGAAAGATCGCGAGGTGCTTTACCTGTAAAAACGCTGTCATCAGCATAAAAACAATCACGTTCATGTTTTTTAAGGTTTTCTTTTAATCTCATTTCTAATGATTCGCGAATAAATTGGCCAAAAGAAACTCCCTCAAGCTTAGCTAAGTGCATGACTTGCATTTTGAGTGTTTCGCTTAATAAGATAGTAGTGCGATTCATACAATTCCCAATAAGTTATGTATGTATAATAGCATATGCATAAGTGCATTGCAATGAGTTATTATTCCATATGTTGAATGCCAATGCTGCCTGATTAATTAACATTCCCAGCCCATTTTTAGCGGATACTCCAAGCTTTAATGCACGTTGTTCAAATGGGGTTTTGTCGTTATATTTATAGGTTAAATCATAACAAAATAGAGCTTTTTTAATAATATCATCTGGTACAATCTCTGCAGCTGATGGTGTGGTATTGATTATTATTTCGTAAGTGGTTTTAAAATCGGCATTAAGTATAGTAACTCTTGTATCAAAATCTTTAATAAGATTGTTTAAACGTGTTTTTGACCGATTTAATATACTTATGCTCCTAGGGTTTTCCATATGAAGCGCATCAATAATCCCACGCGTCGCACCTCCGGCGCCAATTATTAATATTTTTTTAGAAGTTAAATTTACATAATTTTTTAAATCTAAACGTAAGCCTTCGCCATCGGTATTATCAGCAAAAACTTTTCCATCCTTATACCAAAGAGTATTTGCAGATTTAGCGTCTTGGCAGCGTTTGGTTTGGACATCACTTATTTTATATGCAAGTTCTTTGAGTGGGCTAGTAATATTAAGCCCGCATCCGCCGGTTTTAAAAAAATATGCTACTTCCGCTTCAAAATTTTCTGGTTCAACAAGTTGTTTGTCGTAGCGTAATTTCACACCTGTTTGTTTGGCAAACAGGTAATGAATTAGTGGTGATAGACTATGATTTATAGGTGATCCAAACACCGCAAAACGTTTATAAATCATTTTAAACTCTTTGAAACCATTTCACTTAAATCTACAGATAAATCTTTAGTATTTAATAATTCAAGTTCGGCACGCATTAAACTTTGATATTTTTTACTTAAGCGTTGCCAGCGAGTAAAAGGCGTTACAAGGCGGCTGCTCAATTGCGGATTTATTTTGTCAATTTTTAAAATCATAGCAGTTAAAAATTTGTAACCGCTACCATCTTCTGCATGGAAATAACGTGGATTTGCTTGCGAAAATGCAGCTACTAGTGAACGTACGCGATTAGGATTGGTTATTATAAAATCTTGATGATTTAATAATTCTTTAACTTTAGTTAAAACTTGAGGAGTATCAGATGTTGCTTGGACTGTAAACCATTTGTCTATAACTAAATTGTCATCTTGCCAATCTTTATAAAAGCTTTGTAAGGCTTTATTTTCTGCATTTTTATTTTTCACTAATAACTTTAATCTTGCCAATTAATCTGTCATAGTATGAGCTTTTTGAAATTGATCTTCGCATAAGACTAGAGTCTCTTCTTAATTAGCTAAAAAAATATA
>CAZADN010000031.1:0-14395 GCA_964483895.1 uncultured Legionellaceae bacterium | reverse complement strand
CGCAATTGCTAGAGCTATTTTGAAAGATGCACCAATTTTAATTTTAGATGAGGCTACTTCTGCGTTAGATAATGAGTCGGAGCGTTATATTCAAAGTGCGTTACATAAGGTAATGCAAAATCGCACAACTTTAGTAATTGCCCATCGTTTATCAACTATTAAAAGAGCTGATAAAATTGTGGTAATGCAACATGGAAGAATAGTTGAGGTTGGTAACCATGCGCAATTATTGGCAAAAGGTGGTCATTATTCACAATTATATCAAGCACAGAATTTAACTATTGAAGATGAAAGTGCATTTGTTTAAAAAAGCAAATAATATATTGTTTAAGTTTATTGATAGTCTTTGGTATAAAAATAATATACTTGCATATTTTTTATGGCCGATTTCAGTAATTTTTAAACTAATGACCTATGTAAGAAGATTTTTTTTACAGAAGTTTTGTCAAAAAAAATTTTCTTTACCTATAATTGTCGTTGGAAATATAAGTGTTGGTGGTGTGGGTAAAACACCTTTAGTTATTGCGATTGCAGACAAATTTACTCAAGACGGATTTAAAGTTGGGATAGTAAGTCGTGGTTATAAGTCGTCTTTATCACATGTTCCTTATCTTGTTAAAAAATCTGATAAAGCATCTTTAGTAGGCGATGAACCGTTGCTATTAGCAATGCGTACTGGTTGTTCAGTGGTAATTGATCCAGATAGATGTAGGGCTGTTGATTATCTTATTGAATATTGTAAGCCTGATATTATTATTAGTGACGATGGTTTACAGCATTACAAGATGGGTAGGGAAGTTGAAATTGCGGTAATAGATGCATCCAGGGGGTGTGGGAATGGATTTTGTTTGCCTGCTGGACCTTTGCGAGAATCATCAAATAGATTGGAACAAGTTGATTTTATTATTATTAATGGTGAAAAAGATAATTATAATTTTAGCAATGCATATAAAATGGTTTTAGAGCCAGAAGAGTTACGTGCAGGTATTACTGGTGAACCTATTAAAAATTTAAATTCTAAGGCCTTAGCAATTGCGGGTATTGGTAATCCAGATAGATTTTTTAAAACATTAAGTACCTTAGGTTTAGAAACAGAAAATCAAGGATACCCTGATCATTACATGTTTAGGCAGGAAGATTTTATAGGCGTATCTAAACCAATAATAATGACTGAAAAGGATTTTGTGAAGTGTAAAGACTTTGCAGATGATAGAATGTATTTTTTAGCGGTTTCGGCTATTATAAGTGATGAGTTTTGGGATAGATTAAAAATAAAAGTTGCAAATTTTTCTGGAGAAGATGAAAGTGGTTGGTGTTTTTAAAAAAATTATAATATTAATGTTTGTTTCTATGTTTATTGCTTCAAATGTCGCTTATGCAGAAGATGTTAACAATGATAACAAATACTTCACACCTACCGATGCTAAATATGCAAACTGGATTTTTTTAGGCGTTGTAGAAAATGAAATAGGCGAAGTTTATAATTATTTTTTCCAAATGCAGCGTAATGCTCAAAATTTTCATGTTAAAGTCGCGCTATATAATGATCAAACAAAAAAATTGATTTTTAAAGAAGATAGCGAGGTGACAATAGATGAAAAATCTAACTTTAAATGGTTGGTGGGTCGCGCATTTTTAAGATATTATAAAACATCAAATAGTTGGGTTTTTGGAATAAAAATACCAAATAAGCAAGGGTTTAATTTTAAAGTAAGCATGTTAAATAAACCTGAAGATTCTCCGGTAACTAGATATTTTCAAGATGGAATTGCATTTATTTATGCACAAGCTGGGCGTCTCAATGGACACATTAATTTAGGAGATGAAACCAAAGATCAATTTGTAACTTCGCAAAACACTTGGTTTATGCAGACTTGGTTTAAAAAAGAACCTAGCAGCCCGCAAAATTTAAGTAGTTTGTTATGTAGATTTGATGATGGTCGTGGCTTATATTCAATTGGATCTATAGATTCAAATAATCTGCATAATAGTATGTCAGGCCTTTTTGATGGCGAAGGTAAGGCGATGCGAGTTTCGCAGTTTATTAATATTAAAAAAAGTCAGGAAGGAGACTGGAATATTTATGTGCCAACTCCTACAATGCAATTTAAATTATTAGATTCCTACCAACAAACCGATGCGGTTGCTGGTTATGTTGCTAATGGTAGCAATAAAGGGTTTTGTCTTTTAAGTAGTGATAAAATAGGTTTGCAATAATTTTCTAGGTATAAATAGTCGTTGATTTATTAATAAAGGGATTAATATGAAAAGGACCATTGTACATTTAGTATGCATTTTATCTCCTTTTGGAGTTTTAGCCTCATCGGTTGATTATATAGCAGATTATTATAGTGGAAATTATATAAAAGCTAGCAAATCACTGCAGGATTTAGTTAATCAAAATGATAAGCAGGCTATGTTTTACTTGGGTAAAATGTATATTAATGGTTATGGTGTAGCTAAAAATCATGATAATGGCATTGAGCTTATTAAAAAATCTGGTGAAGCTGGTTACGAGCCTGCACAATTATTTTTAGCAAAGTATTATTTGAATCATAAAAATGGTGAACGCAGCGCCTTTGAGTGGTTTAAAAAAGCAGCTGAAAATGGCAATGTTGATGCACAACTTTATTGTGGTTATGCGTATGCGCGTGGAAAGGGAGTTGAAAAAGACAATGCAGAAGCTAAACATTGGCTAGAAAAGGCAGCTAATAGCAATAACTCTCAAGCCCAATATTCGTTAGCTAATTTGTATTTAAAAAGTGGTGACTATCAAACCTTCAAATTAGCCTTGCAGCTTTTAGATAAATCAGCAACAAATGGTTATAACAAGTCGCAATATAAGCTTGGTAAATTATATCAAGAAGGTAAATTAGTACCAAAAGATTATAGTAAAGCTATACAATGGTTTGAGGTAGCAGTTAAAAACTCCACCAATCATAAAAATAAAATAAAGTTAGATTTAGCTATGCTTTACATAGCAAATCATGCATCAACCTCTGATGTAAATAAGGCACTAGAATGGTTAACTGAGGCGGCAACAGAAGGGAATATAGAAGCACAATATAACCTAGGTAAATTATATGAGGGTAATCTTGGTATA
This sequence comes from uncultured Legionellaceae bacterium, assembly GCA_964483895.1. Classification (GTDB taxonomy): domain Bacteria; phylum Pseudomonadota; class Gammaproteobacteria; order Legionellales; family Legionellaceae; genus 2-12-FULL-35-11. Next base: position 11,292 of record CAZADN010000031.1, on the reverse strand, counting down.
AAAGAGTCTTTTAAAGATTCTATTACTTGGTATACAAAATCAGCTGAAAAGGGATATGTTAAAGCGCAACAAGCCCTCGCGCAATTATATTTGCAGCATTCAGATGATAAAAAATACAAAGATTTAGGCATTTACTGGCTACAAAAAGCAGCAGAAAATGGAGATATCTTATCTAAAGAGCAATTTGAATCGTTAGTTTCGAGTCAACAAAAACTTAATTACACGCATGAAGATGCGCAATTAATGACTTCAAAATTGCCGCAAATTAGTAAAAATGAAATTTTCAAAAGCCAGTATAATTTTGATAATCCTAAGGATATTTCAACATCTAAATTGTTATCTTATAAGTTGTTGGATGAGCCGTTAGATGATAATAAATTAGCTATAAATAATTTTTTAAAATACCGTATTGATGCGGAAAGTAGTGATATCAATAAAACACAATCTTTATTTAAATGGACTTTAAAAGAAGCAGAGCAAGGTTATGCTAAGCCACAGTTTCAAGTTGCACAAATGTATGAATTTGGTCATGGAGTTGTTGAGGATAAGAAGAAGGCTCGACATTGGTATTTAAGTGCAGCAAAACAAGGTTATGCAAAAGCCGAACATAATTTAGCTATCATTTATTTAAGTGGTGATGGCGTAAAGAAAAGTATTAAACATGGTCTTTATTGGTTAAATGAGGCAGTAAATGCCGGAGATCCATATTCTCAATATGTTTTGGCGTCTTTCTATGAAAATGGCTATGAAGATACTTTAAAAAATGGATTAAAAAAAGATTTAGTAAAAGCTAAAAATCTTTATCAACATGCAGCAAACAAAGATATAGCTGATGCTCAATACAGGCTCGCTCGATTATATTCGCAAGATATTAAGATATGTAAGGATGAGGCCTTGATTAATGACTTGAATGAAAAAGCCATTAAGTTGTATAAAAGTGCTGCAATCCAGGGCCATACTAAAGCCCAATATTATTTAGCTAAATATTATGTGCAATTTAATAACAACCAAGATATTTTAGCAAGAGCATATAGAATAGCTAACGAAGCAGCTTATAAAGATAATGAGGGAGCCGCTTTACTCGTCGCAATTATGTATGATAGAGGGATTGGAGTATCGAAGAGTGTCGAAAATGCGCTAACATGGTATGAAAAATCTGTTGGATTTAAAAATGCTATTGCTCAGTATATTTTAGGAACATATAGTTACTTTGGTATAAATGTAAGTGTTGATAAAGATTACGGGTTAAAATTAATTACAGAATCAGCTGCTCAAGGTTTTGCGCCAGCTCAATATAATCTTGCATTAATATCACGTTTAACAAAAAATTCTACAATAGATACAATAGCACTTATTAAACAAGCGGCGAGACAAGGCAATGTTAAAGCTAAGGTATTTTTAGCTGATTATTATATGTTAAAAAATTCCTATAAAAAACATGCTACTTCTGCAGCTAAATTATATGAAAGCTTAGCGGAAGCTGGTAGTGTTCCTGAGCAGATAAAAATTGGTTATATGTATGAAAATGGTTTTGGAGTTTCTAAAGATGAGAGCAAAGCAAAATTCTGGTATGAAAAGGCTGCTAGTTCTAGTCAAGTAGCTAAATATTTACTTGGCAATATGTATCAATTGGGCATTGGTGTGCAGCGCAATATTAATAAAGCTAAAGAATATTTTACCGCGGCTGCAGATGGAGGCAATGTAACATCACAGGTAGCCTTAGGTTTTCTTTATGAAGCTGATGATGAAATAACACATAATTATATTAAAGCTGAACGGTTATATACAGTTGCAGCCAAAGCAGGAAATCCAACTGCAGCTTATAATTTAGGCCTTATGTATAAGTATGGGAAAGGCGTTAAAAAGGATATACATCAATATGTAGTTTGGAATACTTTAGCCGCTGATGAAGGCCAGATTGATGCTCAATATAGTTTGGCAGTTATGTATTATCATGGCGAAGGTGTTAAGCAATCCACAGATAAAGCAGTAGATTTATATAGAAAAGCGGCTCTTGGCGGTAATATCTATGCTCAATATGAAATGGGTCTTTTTAATGAGACAGGTGTTGGCATGCCAATTAATAATTCGGAAGCGTTTCGGTACTATAAGCAAGCATATGATAATGGTTATTCTTCTTTAGGAAATGGTCATGTTAAAGCTGAAATGGCATTGGCAAGATTATATGATAATGGAGTTGGAGTTACAAAAGATGCAGTCAAAGCTGCAGTCTTATATCAACAAGCAGCTAATAACGGTAATTTATTTGCAAAATATCAGCTAGCCAAGAAATATGAAAGTGGTGATGGGGTTGTAGAGGACTTTAAAAAATCTTTCGATTTACTACAAGAAGTTGCTATGAGTGGTAACGCTAATGTTCAATATAAGCTTGGAATGTACTATTTGCATGGTAAAAAAGTTACCAAAAATATAGATAAAGCATTATATTGGTTAAATAAATCAGTTGCTAATAATCATGAAAGAGCAGCGTATGTTTTAGCAAAAATGTATTACAATGGCTCTGGTGTTAAAAAAAGCAGACATAAGGCTGCTAATTTATTTGAGCAATCTGCAGCTCAAGGTAATATGTTATCGCAATATATGCTTGCAAACATGTATAGTTCAGGAAAAGGTGTTAATGTAGATTATTCTAAAGCAGCTGCGTGGAATACTAAAGCTGCAACAGCAGGATATAAAGAGGCTCAATCAAAGCTCGCACTTATGTATGATGCTGGGATTGGAGTGAAACAAAATCCGAATGAAGCATTTAAATGGTACTCTAAAGCCGCTGAGCAGGGAGATGCTAATTCGCAATATCATTTAGGTTTGATGTATTTTAATGGAATTGGAACCAGAGTTAATTATGACAAAGCATTTTATTGGTTAGATAGCGCTTATAAAAACGGTAATATATTAGCGCGTAATCAATTAGCAATAATGTATAAAAATGGATTTGGAGTTAAAAAAGACTTAACTAAAGCTTATGAACTTTATGTGAATGAGGCTTCAAAAAATTGATTAGAACCTGCATTTTTTGCTTTATTGCAGCGTTACAAAGAGTTTTCAGGTGCTCATTTACTATATGTAAACTCCGCTCCTCAAACTCTTTGCACCTTGCACTAAAGCAAAATCTACAGGTTATGCAAGAGCTCTATTACAGGGGGATATCATGTATCAAGATTTTTTTAATTTAGTGGAGTTTCCGTTTAATCAATTTCCAAATACGGAATATTATTTTAGTTTGGAGAACCATCGGCAGTCACTGGATGTATTGAATGTTGGTTTAGAGGTTAATGACGGTATAATAAAAATAATAGGTAGATCAGGGACCGGTAAAAGCTTATTATGTCGTTTTTTTATTGATAAAATCCCAGATAATTATCATCCAATTTACATTTTAAATCCCCATTTTGGCTATATAGAGTTATTACAATATATTTTGCTTGAGTTAAAAATTGACTATACAGAAGATGATAATGCACTTAAATTATTAAAATTATTGTACAGCTCAGTTGTTGATTTAAAACAAAAAAACAAGAAACTAGTTTTGATATTTGATGAAGCTCAATATATTAGTAAAGAAGGTTTGGAAATTATTCAGATTATAAGTAATTATGAATTTAATCATGAAAAGCTCTGTCATATAATTTTAGTTGGGGGTTTAGACTTAGATAATAAACTGGCAGATTCTTATCATCTTTTGCAGAGAGTTTCTTTTTCTTACACATTAAAACCTATAGCAAAAGAGGAGTTAGAGAGTTATATTTATCATCGTTTAAATAAAGCTACTCAGGGCAATCAAAATCATGGTATAACATTTTCACCCAAGGCATTTAATTTATTATATAAAAAAACGCAAGGTGTTCCGCGTTTAATAAACATAGTTTGTCATAAATCATTAATGTTAGCTTATTCCTTAGGGACTAAACATATTACAAAACAGATAATTAAAAAAGCATCAGAAGATACAGATTCCATAGAAGTAGAGTCTTCATGGATGAGTTTGTTTGGTTTGGCTAAGAAAAAATCAGCAATTGCAGATAATGTTGAATGAAGACGAGGTAAATCATGAGTCTAATTAATGAAACTTTGCAAAATTTACATAAGAATGATGAGAAAGCAGTAAGGGTCTTATTTTCAAAATCCAGGAAGGTTTTTAGGAAAATATTTACGCATAGTTCTCCTCAAAACTTTTTAATTGGAGTGATTAGTTTAGGGATAATATTAGCGTTATTTTATATCAGCTATTATTCTCAAATTAATCAGTATTTCTATAAAGCCAAAGAATATTTTACAAATCAATCTGGTAGATTAGCCTCTAACGTATATGAAATGAAAGATAAAATTCATTTAAGTGTTATAACAGATAAAAATAAGGATTCGTCTTTAGCAAATAAATATTCTTCATCAGTTCAAATACAATATTATAATGCCATGAATTTATTGAATGAAGGTAATGCTTATGAAGCCCGTAAAAGTCTGCGTGATATTCTTCAGGAAAATCCTGATTTTACTCCAGCAAAACAAGCAATGAGTATGTTAAACACTAGACTTAAGTAAGTTTCATAGATAATTAGAGAGTAATATGTATTCAGGAATAACTAAAGGTTTGTATCCGGTTGTAAAAATTGAAAAGCATGCTGATATACTGAATTATACGGTGCGTTTATCGAAAGAGTTATCCGCAAATTTGCGTGTAGGCGAAAGTGTTGCGGTTGATGGTGTTTGCCAAACTGTTGTTAGTATTCTTGACAATGATGCATCTTTTCAAGCTATTCCAGAAACTCTTAACAAAACAACGCTTGGCACTCTTGAAGTTAATAGTTTTGTAAGTATTGAAAGAAGTTTACGTTTAGGTGATGAAATTGGCGGGCATGAAGTGTCTGGGCATGTATATGGTACTGCAACCATCTCACAAATCTTACATACAGGTGAAAGTGCAACCGTAGTTATACATTGTAACCCTAGTTGGATGAAATATATACTACCCAAGGGATTTATTGCGGTTGATGGCTCGAGTTTAACTGTTGGAGAGACTGATCTAAAACAAGGATTATTTGTCTTACATTTAATTCCAGAGACATTAAGATTAACAAATTTTGGAAAAAAGAAAGTTGGTGATTTGGTTAATATAGAGTTTGATTATAAAACGAAGACAATTGTTGATACAGTAGAAAGAGTAATGCAACAATGATGGAATATTACCAGAGCCGCGCGCGTAAGCAAGCGGAGCAGTTTGAAGCATATTAAAAAATTCCCAATTAATTGCAAAATATTAAACATCCAATTAGTCAAGCACACTTAGGTTATAAACATTGACAAATATGGCAAAAAGTCGTGGTTCTTTGGCCTATTTGTAATGATTGCAATTTGGTTTCGCAATTTAGACAAGGCTCCCCAGAGCGACCATAAACCTTTAATTTTTGGACAAAATATCCAGGTTTGCCATCACTGCCTAAGAAATCTTTAAGTGTGGTTCCACCTGCTTTAATGGCTAAATTTAAGGTCTTTTTAATTTCTGATACTAACAATTCCATTTGTTGTTTAGAAACTAGTTTTGCCGGAGTTAATGGATGAATATTGCTAGTAAATAATGACTCTGTTGCATAAATATTACCAACTCCCACAACAATTTTACTATCCATAATAAACGATTTTATTGGTAGGTTACGATTTTTAGCAAGTTTTAATAAATGTTCAGCTGTGAAATCATTTTCTAATGGTTCTGGTCCAAGCTTAGCAAGAAGGGGATGATTTAAGACATTATCATATGTCCATAGAATAGTTCCAAATCTGCGTGGATCAGTGTAACGAAGGATAGTATTATCATTAAATACTATATCTACGTGGTCATGTTTTTGTGGTTCTGTAGGTTCTTTTAATATTTTTACGCGACCAGACATGCCAAGATGCATGATGATTGCGCCATTTTCCAGTTGGAATATTATATATTTACCGCGCCTAGTTATTTTTTGAATACTTTTATTATTAGTATTATTATTAATGTCATTTGGGATTGGCCAACGTAGTTTTGCTTGGCGTACTACCATTTTATTGATAATATTTTTTTCTAAATGTGGTATGATTCCACGAATTGTCGTTTCTACTTCAGGTAATTCAGGCATGATTGGCATTAATATTAGGTTTTAGGATATGCAATGATAAAAAAATGTTATTGTGGTTTGCAAGCAGAATATATAGATTGTTGCGGGAGATTTATTAATGGTACGGAAATTCCCGAAATACCCGAGTTATTAATGCGCTCTCGTTATAGTGCTTATGCTCAAGGCTTAGTTGATTATATTGCTCTTACTATGTCAGGCAAAGCATTGGATGGATTTGATAAAATAAGCTCTAAACAATGGGCCGAGAGTGTTACATGGTTAGGATTAAAAGTAATAAATACTTATAACGAATCAACTCAACATGGATTTGTTGAGTTTAGTGCTAAATTTATGCAAAAAAAACAACAAATTACAAGAAATCCACGAATTAAGTGAATTTATATTGCAAGATGGTAAGTGGTTTTACGTGGATGGTAAACATTTATTAGCAACAGATAAATTAGTAAATCGTATTATCCCGTTTAATAATTTATGTCCTTGCGGGAGTGGTAGAAAGTTTAAATCTTGTCATTTAGGTTGATCTATTTTCTAAATCTTTGTTCTTTAATTTTAATAAGGCTCCGCTCTAAAAAAACTCCGCTCCCTCACGGTCGCGGCTCTGATTCTAGGTTTATTTTAAATTTATAATAATGAATCCGAGCCGCGACCGTGAGGGAGCGGAGCTTTTATAGAGAGCGGAACTATAGATTGTTAAAATCCAATCTTATCACCGCTAATTGGTCTATTTTGCAGCAAATGTGCGATTTTTATTTTCAAACACAGCCATAGGCAATCCTTGTTCATAAACAACGTAATGGATTGTTGCTTCAACTTCAGTATTATTCCATAGATATTTTGTGCTACCATGTCTTGTCCATCGGTTTATTCTATTACTATCTATGTTTGCTTTATTTAGTTGACGTGATGAATATGCTTTTATTGTATTCATTATTTGTTCTGGTTTGAGTAAGGCATGAATGATACAGTGCACATGATTAGATCTAATATGCGCAGCCCATAGATCCCATTGTTTAAAATTGCAAGCATCTATAATTGCTTTTAAAACTATCTGTCTTCTTGATTCATCAAGAGAATAAGGTGTTTCTGACATTAGTTTTTTAACTACATCTACACGTTTGGTATCGAAAGATAAGAAATTAGTGCCTGGTGTGTTAGTGACTCTATCAACAGAAGCATGTTTTTCACCATGTAGCCATGTTCCGTAACATGTGAATGTAATAAAATACGCAATAGGTATAGCTAGCTCTGGTAACATTATTTCACCATTTTCCTTTTGGTGTTTGGACTTGTTATTCGAGGATGGTATCAGAATTTTTTATAAGTTCCTATTATTTAAAAAGGTTACGTTCTAAAAAAAGCTCCGCTCCCTCCAAAAGCTCCGCTCCCTCACGGTCGCGGCTCGGATTCATTATTATAAATTTAAAATAAACCAAGAATCAGAGCCGCGACCGTGAGGGAGCGGAGATTTATTAGAGCGTAGCTTTTGCAGTACCTTATTTTTATATTGTTCCAAAATTGAAATCTTAGGAATATGCTATATCATTTAAATACTAAACATAAAAAAGAGGTGTTTTATGAAACCAACTTATAAAGTGCATCATATTGACAGTGATGGCAAAAAAATATTTGAACAGGAATATGAGCAATATTTAAAAAAATTAACAGATGCGGAAACGCAAAAAAATCGTGCCAAGTGGCTTTTGCGGTTTAGTAACGATAATATATTAACTTTTCCTAGCAGACAAACTGCAATGGATTTTTTAAATGATATGGCTCAAAAGAAAATGAGGTTTGATTGTTTTTTATTAAATAAAGATGGCACTCATTCTGGTGAGTATTTTGTATCTTTAGGCGATGGCCAATTGCGTAAAGGCAATATTTCATCAGATTTAGCTACTCAGATTATGAATAACAGAGCTAACTTAGATTGGGAAAAATTGAGCGTGGCTCTTGCGTCAAATGATTCTGAAGAAATAGAAAATGTTTTAAATTCAGCGAATTCTCTAAGTAAAAGGATGTAATAACTTAAGATTATCTACTTATTAGGTTAATAAACTTGTAAGACTTTCATGTTCTGCAAATTTTACAATATTCGGATGCTCATATACGAGACTACAAGCTACTATATACTTATTTTCAGCTAAAAGTGAATAATCTATCAATTCTCCAATTTCTTGCTTATCATTTGCAGAATAAATTTTTTGTCCTGAGTATAACTTTTCGTTAGTATTTAGTTCATACAAATACATACTATGCTTTAATTTCGCCAGATATTGAGTGCGAGCAATAATTTCTTGCCCTATAAAACAACCTTTCGTAAAACTTAAGTAAGCGGTATTTTGTAAATTAAGACGATGAGGTAGGAATATGGCTGTCGAACTTGGATATATTTCATATATTGAAGATTTAAGTAATAATGTGTGCCAAGTTGCGTCATGGCGTAATTGCTCATGTGAGAATTTATTTAATATCTCATTAGATTTATTAGTAATAATAATATACATCTTTTCAGCTAAATTGTAACAGCAGTATATTGAGTTAGAGATAACATCATATTGGTTTTTGGGTAGAGAAAATGGGATGGTGTCATTTGCGTTTTGTAAGTAAAATCCGAAACTTTCTAAGTTATTTTCACTTTTAACTTGCACCTTTGAAAAAATGGCTGTTTTATGTAAAATTTTCTGAACTTTTTCTTGTAAATCTTTGGGGAGAATTAGATAATTAGTTTTGTTCCAAAGTATGGCATTGAGCAAAGTTATTATTCTACCTTGGATATTACATAAAGCCCCAGGTTGCATGTTATTATTAGTGACTTTGTTAACATCGCAGGTTAATTGTCCTTGCAGAAATTTTTCTGGATTGTCTCCTGTTACGGTAAGTGTGCTTAGGTAGTTTAGATTAAATAAATAATTTTTATTTTTTTCTAGAATCAAATCTTGCTCAACACCGTTGATGCATTGATATTCTCTTGTGTTTATTTGCATTTTTTAATCAAATTTTTTTAGGATGTTGTTAATTATGCCTTCAGAATCTATAAAGTCAAAAATTAAATGGCATTGTCGTCGTGGAATGTTAGAGTTAGATTTATTTTTTGAGAATTTTATCAACTCGTATTTGGATACAATGACCGATGCTGAATGTGCTGAATTTGATGAGTTTTTAAAAAATCCAGATCCGTTGTTATATGCCTGGTTTATGGGTAATCTTGTGCCAGAGGATGAAGAGAGTCTTAAGTTTGTTGAAATTGTCAGGTCTTGTAATTAATCTTGATAAATCTCGAGATTATTTTTTGTTATTACTTATTATTAATGTATTTATTGTTTTATTATCTTATTCGGCAAATGTTGAAGGCAAATATGTTTTGTTGCTGGCAAGTATTTTATTCTTGCAAATAATTAAAGTATCTAAAATTAAAAAACCTCATCCAGATTTAGAAAGTTTAAGTTATACAGGTAAACATTGGTCTCTAAAATTTCGAGACGGAAGAATAGAGGATTTTACAAAACTTAAAATTCGTCTCGATAGTGGATTTTTTTCTGTCATAGCATTGTATGGTGGAACAGTAACTAAAAATATAGTTATCTTTAATGATCAAATATCAGCTGATAATCGTAGGCATATGTATATTCTTGCAAAATTAATGCGGTAAGCTTAAAGCTATGTTATTATTTTGACACAGATTCTTATAGAATTTTATATGTTAGAAAGTGATAGAATTATTAGTTCAGCGGTGATATCTTCCGAAGAGGTCTTGGATAGAGCCATTCGACCTTTAAGCCTTGAAGAGTATATTGGTCAAGATAGCATTTGTATGAAAATGCGGATTTTTATTGATGCAGCTCTTGCAAGGCATGAGCCATTAGATCATGTATTGATTTTTGGTCCTCCAGGTTTAGGTAAAACAACTCTTGCCAATATTATCGCGCATGAGATGAATGTTAATTTAAAACAGACATCAGGCCCAGTTTTGGAAAAGGCAGGTGATATAGCCGCAATCCTTACCAATTTACAAGAAAATGATGTTTTATTTATAGATGAAATTCATAGACTTAGCCCAGTAATTGAAGAAATACTTTATCCGGCTATGGAAGATTATAAGTTGGATATAATGATAGGTGAGGGGCCTTCAGCTCGTTCAATAAAGCTAGAATTGCCACCATTTACTTTAATAGGTGCAACAACTCGTGCCGGATCTCTTACTTCACCATTGCGAGATAGATTTGGTATTGTTGAAAGACTTGAGTTTTATTCTGTCGAATCCTTGACGAAAATTGTTGCACGTTCCGCTAATCTTTTAAAAGTTAAATGTGAAGCTGAAGGTGCAGAGGCAATAGCGATGCGTGCACGTGGAACTCCACGTATTGCTAATAGATTATTACGACGAGTGCGAGATTTTGCTGAAGTAAAAGCTGATGGAATTATTACAAAAGTTGTCGCAGCTGCGGCTTTAGATATGCTAAGTGTTGATTTGCATGGTTTTGATATCATGGATAGAAATTTGCTTTTAGCAATTATAGAGTTATTTGCAGGTGGTCCTGTTGGAATAGATAGTGTTGCTGCGGCAATAGGTGAAGAGAAGGGGACAATTGAAGATGTAATTGAGCCTTATCTAATTCAGCAAGGGTTTTTAATGCGCACTGCAAGAGGTAGGCTTGCAACACAGCTTGCTTATCGGCATTTTGGCTTGACAATGGATAAAATAGAAGTATGATGAATAAAGTCTACACTAGCCAGTATCGAGTATATGTTGAAGATACTGATCTAATGGGTATAATATATCACGGAAAATACCTATATTTTTTTGAACGTGCACGGACGGATTTATTAAGATCTAACGGAATTTCTTTGACTGTAATGGCCGAATGTGATACATATTTCGCGATTCGCGATGTACATATAAGATATCATGCACCAGGTAAACTTGATGATATGCTAACTATCAAAAGTTCGGTTACAAAAATGCACGGTTGTACCTTGGAATTGTTTCAGGAAATGTATAATCAAGCGGATGTTTTATTAGCAACGGTAGAGATTCAGGTTATATCTGTAAATAAATCGTTAAAACCAAAAAGAGCAATGACTAATATGTGGAGGAATGATAATGACTAACCAAGCAGGATTTATGAATTATTTTTTAGATGCTGGGTTAATTGTTAAACTAGTGATG
>CAZADN010000030.1:0-14464 GCA_964483895.1 uncultured Legionellaceae bacterium | reverse complement strand
TTAGCTATTATGTTCGCAATGTTTGCGGCATTTATTTTATCGATTACTCTTGTGCCAACTATGGCTGATTATTTATTAACTGATCATACTGAAGTTTCTGAAAAAACTAATAATAATAAAATTATTTTAAAATTACAGAAATTTCAAAAATCATTTGAGCAAAATTTTGAGGATTTTCGTGCAAATTACAAACAGTTATTGACCAATGTAATAAGTAATAGAATTCGATTTATTCTAATTTTTACTACTTTGTCATTAATGGCCTCCTTCCTCTTCTTCGGTAACGGGCATGATTTTTTTCCTGAGATAAAATCTGGAACTTTACAAATGCATATGCGCACACAAATGGGGACAAGAGTTGAAACAAGTGCTGAAATTGCATCTTATGTTTCAAGAGATATTAAAAAGCTTTTACCAGGTGAAGTAACTGAGGTAATTAGTAATTGCGGTTTACCAGTTGGTGCACATAATTTAGCATTTATCCCCTCTCCAACTATAGGCTCGCAAGATTGTGATTTAACTATAACTTTAAGAAATTCTGAATCGCCTGTTTGGACATATAGAAACATATTAAGAAAAGGTTTAAGTGACTTATATCCTGGAACAATATTTACTTTTCAAGCAGCAGATTTAACAGCAAAAATTATCAATTTTGGCTCACCTTCGCCTATAGATGTACATATATCGGGTTACGAATTAAGCAAAAACTACGCGTATGCTAATCTTTTAGCTGAAAAATTTCGCCTTATTCCTGGCGCAACAGATGTATCTGTGCAACAGACATTATCAACACCCACTATTTTAACAGATATAGACAGATCTTTAGGGTTAAATTTAAATCTAACAGAAAAAGATGTTGCTTTAAATATGATTCTAGCGACCGCTGGTAGTCAGCAATTTAATCAACAATATTGGCTAGAACATGATTCCGGTATTGCTTATCGATATAATATTTATACTCCACAATATATTATGCATAACTTAAATAAACTGTTATCTCTACCTGTTAAAAAAGCTGATGGTTCGGCTAATCTAGAAGGCGTGCAATTAGCAGGCAATATTTCTAATATAAAATATATTGGTACTCCAGGGGTTATGTCTCATCAAGATGTTATGCCCCTATTTAATGTATATGTATCTACTGAAGGACGTGATTTAGGTGGTGTTTTAAAAGATGTAAATAAAGTTATTGCTGATACCATAGATAAAAAGCCCAAAACATCTTTAATCGATGTTAGAGGACAATCTGAGGTTATGCAAAGTGCTTATACCGAATTAATCATTGGGTTTATCTTTGTTATCATTTTAATATACTTATTAATAGTAGTTAATTTCCAATCTTGGTTAGATCCTTTTATTATTATTACAGGGTTAATTGGCGCGACAGCAGGCTCAAGTTTATTTTTATTTTTAACCAGAACTAATCTTTCTGTCCCAGCATTAACTGGGTTAATTATGTCACTTGGAACCGCAACTGCCAACTCAATTCTAATTGTAGCATACGCCAAAGAGCGCATGCTTGAACATGGTAACGCAATACAAGCGGCTATTGAAGCTGGATACGCAAGAATAAGACCTGTTTTAATGACAGCTGCCGCCATGATAATCGGCATGATTCCAATGTCTATTGGAAATACTACCAATGCACCATTAGGTAAAGCTGTTATAGGTGGTTTATTGCTTGCGACATTCACAACATTATTTTTTGTGCCATGTATTTACACAATTGTATATAAAAATTATACGAAAAAAGAAGGAGCAGCGTAGTGCCTATAGAAATAATAAAAAAATATAAATACTTAGTTGCAACTTCAGCCTTATTACTTGTTTGGTTATTAATCGTATTTATTATGCGTAATTATGAATATCATCAATTAAAAAAAAAGGCATTAGAAGATTCAATTTTACCAGTTGCAATTGTTTACCCTAAACCAGACACTAGAATTGAGAAAATAGCGTTACCAGGAAATATTATGGCCTGGAATCAATCATATATATATTCTCGTGTAGATGGTTACATTAAGAATTGGTTTGCTGATTATGGTGCCGTCGTTCATAAAGGTGATATATTAGCGCAAATCAGAACCCCTACCCTACTAGCTGAATATGGGCGTGCTAAAGCAGATATGAAAGCACAGAAAGCTCTATTTAATTTAGCAACTTTAACTGCAAATAGATACAAAGCCATGAAAGATTCAAAAGCTGTGGCAGTTCAGGCTATTTCGGTTAAAGAAGCTCTGCTTAAAGTTGCTAAAGCAAAATATAATTCTTCTATATATAAGGTAAAAACTCTAGAAGCTTGGTTAAAATTCCGAAAAATAGTTGCACCATTTGATGGTATTGTTATTTCTAGAAATATTAATTTAGGCGATTATGTTTCTAAACAAGGGAATGTAACCGAACAGAATGCTATTTCCACAAAACATTTATTTATTGTTGCAGACATGCATAAATTAAGGTTGTTTGTTTCACTTCCAGAAAGATTTGGGCGTTTTTTGGTACCAGGATATACAGCAAAAGTAGTATTTCCCCAATATCCAAATAAAAGATTTGAGGCAAAATTTTTAACTTCAGCTAAAGCATTTGACCCACAAACAAGAACAGTCGTAACAGAATTTATTATGGACAATAAAAACGAGGATGTATGGCCTGGCTCATATGCAACAGTAAGCGTTGCCGCTCGAACTAAAGATGATATTTTATCAATACCAACAACTGCTATGATTTTTGATGACCAAGGTACTAAAGTTGCCATAGTTGATGATAATAATTTAGTACATTTTAAGAAAATAAAAGTAGAAAAACTAAAATCAAAAACCGTTGAAATTAGTAAAGGGTTATCACTTAATGATAAAGTTATTAATAGTCCAAATTTAGGTTTGTTAGAAGGTAGTAAAGTGAAAATTGTAACTGCGGCTAAAGGATATCTTGAGTAAATTATAATAATGAATAATAAAACTTATCAATTATCACATAAATTCCTACGAGTGAATAAATATTCCATAGCAAACAGAATTAGTTGTCTCTTAAATTGTAGAAGATCCTTCGCAGCATGCTTATTTACATTAACATTAAACATGATATCCTGCACACCTCACCGCGATATTATCGATTTATCACCAACATATAAACCAGAAAAATTAATAGTCCCCAAAGACTGGCATGGCAATAGTCCTTTTAAATTAGCCAACCCTTCAGAAAATATTTACAATGGTGAATGGTGGAAAATATTTAATGATCCTGTATTAAATAAATTACAAGCAAAGTTTCAGCAAAGTAACCCAACTTTACAAGCTGCCGCAGAAAGATTTATACAATCACGCTATGCAATGATGCAAGCACGTTCTCAATATCTACCTCATTTAGGTATTACAGGATTTTATGACAAAAATCAAAGATCGCAAGAAGATTTAACTCATGGCCAAGTTGATGAGTTTGCATTAGGTAACACCGCTTCATTTACCGGCCCTCTATCCTGGGAGCCTGATATATTCTCAAAATATAGAAATATGACTAATATCCGCGTATTTCAAGCTCAAGAATCTGCAGCCAACTATGGGGCCATCCGCTTATTACTGCAAGCAGAACTATGTGCCAACTATTTTACATTACGCACACTAGATGCCAAAAACACTGTTTATTTAAGATCGATTGCATATTATGAAAAGTCATTAAAGCTGATAATTACCCAATTTAATGGAAATCTTGCATCACAAATTGACGTAGTGCGTGCAAAATATCTATTAGCGAAAACTCAATCATTACAATTAGATATAGAAGCTGAGCGTCAAGTTGTTGAGCATGCTATCGCTGCTTTATTAAATGTTTCTGCCTCAACTTTTAAAATAAAGCCAGTTGCTGAATTTAATATTCCGAAAATAATGATTCCAAATGTTTTACCTGCGCAATTATTAGAAAGAAGACCAGATATTGCATCATTAGAAAGAAAAATGGCTGCAGCTAACAAAGCTATTGGTATTGCACGCGCCGCATTTTTTCCAAATATTAATTTAAATGGAAGCAATAGTGTATTTTTAATGACTCAAATATCTAGTCCAATTTGGGCTGTTGGCAGTATTTTAAACTATACCGTTTTTGAATCAGGCTACCGTCGCGCGCAATTACAACGAAATTGTTCAATTTATCGTGAAACTCTTAATACCTACCGTGAAGGTGTTTTAACTGCTTTTCGTGAAGTAGAAGATGGATTAAGTAAAACTAACCTCACAAGTCAACAATTAATCCGCCAAAAAGAAGCTGTTGATGCTGCATATAAAACACAAATTCTAACTATGGATTTATTTAAAGGCAGATTAGCATCTTCGTTAGATCTTCTATATGCTGAAATTAATACTTTAGAAGCAAGAATAAACGAAGTGGAAATCAAGCGTAAATTAATGGTTTCAACTGTATATTTAATAAAAGCACTAGGTGGCGGCTGGGATCAATGCCAACTCCCACACGATGAGCAAATCCCTGCATTTGGTTTATTTCAGTATGATAACATTGGTAATATTAAACCGGTTGGAAATATTAAAAAATCAAATCCAGAAAATCAAGTTAATTTGGCAGGAGCTTGAGTTCAAAGGAAAAACTAAATTATCAATTCATAAAAAAACGTTATATTAAATAACTTCCTTAAGGAAATAGTTTATGATCAGAACAATATTCATTACTAGCATCTTTGTTATTTGTATAATCTACTTTTATTGTTATGTTTTCCAGCGCCAATACATCTATTTTCCAAATACAGAAACACCACAGCAAAAGGATTTTCATGCACAAGATATGACTCAAGTTACACTAACAACTAAAGATAACTTGAAACTTCTAGCTTGGTATAAAGCAGCCAAGCCTAACCAGCCAACTATATTATTTTTACACGGCAATGCTGGACATATTGGTTATCGTCTACCCTTGATTAGGCAATTTATTCAAGCTGGTTTGGGAGTATTATTGTTAGAATATCGCGGCTATGGTGGCAATCTTGGTTCACCATCTGAACAAGGATTATATCAAGATGGGCGTGCCGCAATGCAGTTTTTACTGAATCATGGGTTAAAAAGCAATCAAATTATATTATATGGAGAATCATTAGGAACCGGTATTGCAACGAAATTAGCCACTGAGCACTCCATTCTATATATAGTCCTGCAATCTCCATTTACCTCAATGACTAACTTGTCACGTTATCATTATCCATGGCTAATATTAAACCCTTGGGATAAATTTGATTCATTATCACGTATAAATCAAATTCACGCCCCACTATTAATAATTCATGGAAAACTAGACACGGTTGTTCCATATTCGCAAGGATTAGAGATTTATAAACAAGCTAATCAACCTAAATCCATGATAACATTTGATAAGTTTGGGCATAATGATTTATGGAGTGCGCCTGGTTTTGTATCAAAAGTTTTAAGATTTATTCATCTAAATACTAAAGTAATGATCTTTGAAAAAGATGGGTTACATTAGATCCTCCAGCAATCAGTTGATTTGGCACTGTACTAAACACCGATTGGAAAATTGATCTATAATTGATACATAACGTTAGAAATTTGCGATCAATATGTTAACTATTGGACCTTTTGTTTATTTTCATAATAATGTATTAACTTGGCTAGAGATAACCATTGCAGATAATGGGAAATGTTCTGAAATTAAGCAAGCTTCGACCGAGGAAATTCTGGTGAATCATTGGAATACGTTAATGCCCGATCAATGGCCTTCTTTAATTCCGGTTTATGATCCTAGTGTTTCTCAAAGTCATTTTATTCTTACCCGTAATGAAGATGACACAATAACGCGTTATTATTTAACGAAAATGAAATTGCAAAATGATACCCAATTGATCGCTAAAGATCCTGTTTATCGTGTGATGGGCCAAACTTATACAGGAACCTATGTTTCTTCTGCAATACCTTTGCAAGATAAAAGAAAAAAAGGCGCGTTGGTGAAAGCCTATTGGGTTCCCAATGAAGAACAAGAAGTGCAATTAAAAGCGCAATATCAAACTTGGGAACAACAAAAATCAGCGGCCTGGCATTTTGATCCCGGTTATCCGACAAACAATCAGCCTAATCAAGTGCTGGATTTTCAAAGTATGCAGAATGGTGAACTCAAAGCACCTATCGAAACGAATCTTAATGCACATCAGCAATGGAAAGTGAAAACAGCTCTTTATGATACACTCGCTCTACTAAAATCAGAAAGTGCGTCGTCAAGTGACTATGTGGCCGCCTTGCATCACTTGATTAATGGTACTGTGCCTGAAGTTCCCTTCTCTGAAACTATGAAACAAAACATTGAAGAAGTCAGCCAGTTAATATCCACGACTGGGATTAATAATAATCAACATTTACGAAGCGATTTCTATACTAAATTAGTGGGAGAAGGAACTAATAGAAGAAAAGTTGCTCTTTCAGAAAACGATGAAGGCCATGACGTCACATTAGCTTCCGTTATTTCTTATATTGATCAATTGTTAACAGCAGAAATTCACCAATTTTTTCCGGATTATGTCGTGACAATCAAAGAGCCTTTACCATTTACTACGAATTATAAGATTGGTGGATCAAGTTTAAAAAATGCTGAAGAAATCGAACAAACGAGTCAAAACTTGAGTCCTGAAGAAATTCAGCAAATTGATAATTTGTTACATGCATTATCCAATTTCAACACATTAGCCGAAACTGATGATCAAACATTAACGACTATCGCGACTGCTCTTAATAATATTATCAGAAGACAAGCAATCACCATTCGGGTGGCCGATACTTTATCGCTTATCTTAAATCCAAATAACGAAACTTCCTTTTACGAAACGAAGTTAAACCAAGCTTTACTCATGACGCAATCCATTTTGGGATTAAGACAGCTATTTCGTGAAATTTTAACAACCCATTCAGACAGTCAAAAGCTTACTGAACTGAACTCACCAGATATTATTCGATTGTTTGGCATTGAATCGGTTGTTATTCAATTAATCAAGCAGAACGTGAGTTCTGATCAGATTCATTTACTTGATTGGATTTTGCAACAAAAAATCCTCTCTGATAATCAGTGTAAGCTAGTGTTAGAGCAATTTGATGAAGAAGTCAAAAAAACCATTTTTATTCAACGAGTTAACGCCATAGTTTCTCCGGAAAATCCCTTGTACTCATCACAACTCAATTTATCATCGACATTATATACGGCTTTGACGAATGAAAATGCTCGAAAAACTTTACCGATAGAAACTATTAAAAGTTTATCCTCGTTAATTGATCAATTGTCTGAAGATGAAATAATTGGCTTTTTATTACCGTCAAAGAGCCTTACTTTAATCGATTTAAAAAACAAGATTAATTATTATTTTCTAGAAGTGGAAATCAATACCATCTTGGAAAGTAATGATTCAAAAGAGAAACAAAGAGAACTTCTCAAAAGTCTAATTCCGATCATTAACAATAAGAATGAAGAACAAGTCATCGCTATTATTCAGCGTTTGTCGGAAGAAAAACAATTGATGGTATTAAGATTTCTGCTCGATAATTTAGAATGGTTCGATAGAACGACGGCGTTTAGCTGCATCTATTTTTTTCAAAAATTTAATCTTAACATACTCAATATGCTTCAAAGTCAGGAATTCACTACCCTCAGCGCAGAAGAACAAATCTATTATAAAGAAATTATTAATTTTTTACATATCAAAGATAATAACCCATTAGAAAATATGTCCAATAATCAATTACAGATACTAAAAAAAGCGCTTGGTAGTTTTTATACGAAGGATGGTTATATAACCAAATTAGGATTACTATTAGTCATTTACAATCTAAAAAACACTGGTGTCAAGGTTGATTTCAAGCAATTACAATATTCAACTAGTAGTCAATTATTATCAAACCAGTTGAAAGTATTTTATCGATTGCCGAATGATATTAATAAAAATCAAGAAATCAAACATGTTTTACCTGATTTGTCAGGTAAAACCCAAACATACTACGAGCTATCCGAACTACTGTCTGAGGCGAGCTCATTATGTCGGGCTTTAACAGGTTTTACAGATGAACAACAGTCGGAAATAGTTTTGACTTTATTTAATACGCAAGAAGTCAATTCCCATGCAGCTCAGATTTTAGGTAAGCTGAGTTCTCCAGTGTTGTTGAATTTAATCAAACAGTTAAGTTCAGATAAAATCACTCCACTTTTTGAATCGGATAACGTCGTGGATTTTTTACGACATTTATTTGAAAGATCCGATTCTTCTGCTTTATTGTCTAATTTTTCAGAAAATACGCTTGATAAATTAATGCCTAGAGTCACAGTTGATAGATTAGAGCTTTATTTTAAAGATGATCCAAACCTATCCGAATTCCCTCATGCTAATACATCGGATTGGAAACAAGCGCAAGCTTGCATTGTTAATTTGTTTTCACATAGTAAAGCCAAAGCCTCATTCATTGAAAAAATACAAAAAGCAATATCTCCAAAAGAACTAAAGGCGCTATTAATCCACGAAGTGGCGGCCGGTAATTACTATGGTGTCAAATATTATGTTTTTGTGGCTTTTCAACGACTCGCTGAACATGAATCAGCTTTATTGGCACAGGCGTCTCCAGAAGAAAAAAGAATTCATCAACAAGTTCGATCTTGTGGCGTATTGAGTGAAACATTGATGTTAGAACTGCACTGTTTACAAAGCAATACAGGGTGTGAGACCAAATTAGCCGCGATTAAAGCAGCGCTTCAAGATTTACCTGAACAATTAAATGATGAGGCCTTGCAAAACATATTAACGGATACCAATCATCCGTTAACGCAAGCACTCTTTGCACCCACGGTACCTCGTCATGGTTTTTCATTTTTCGAACAAAAAAAACAACCAGAACCAGATTTTGCAATTCTTGCAGAGATTAAAGCGAGAATTGAAACACCCAATCTAATGTTTTCGAGAATACGATGATAAATTCAACAGTACATCTAATTTAAAATGTATTATTATTTTTTCATAGAATTATGTCTGGAAGGATTATTCTCTGGTTTTTCTTCTGTACTAAATCTTTGGACCAAACTATTATATTTCGCTTTAAAATATCCAAATATTGTGTCATCCGGTTTATTTTTTAATTGCTGTTGCTGAATAGTTGATACAACGGTCTTTTCAACTTCATTTAAATATTGGCTTTCAGCAATAAGCTGCCTATTAATACTTTTTAATGTATTAACTATTTCTGGATTTTGCGCGTATTCTGTTACTTTTTCAAGATTAGCTCCATAACCATTTACCAAATAGTCAGCTAACTCATATACTCGAATATCTTTCGTGAGATCTCGTACCTTATTTAAATAACCATTCATAAAAAGATCTTTATGTCGCATACGCTCATACGCAAATATTTTACCAGCCGACATTGCTTCAACTAACGAATTATCACCAGTAACACCTACCAAGTTATCCGAAAGTAGCGGTAATAATTCCATACATGCATAAGGAACATGCTGAACGCACAACATACGATAAGTTTTTTTATCTGTTCTATCTTCACTACTATATAATACTTCCTCTTGGCCTGAATCAACATCTACAAAGATGATTTCATTAAACCCCATTTGTTTTAAAGCAGAAATCTGATGTTCTAAAGCTAGATGTTTATATTCTTTTTCCGCACCAATACAAATAACATCTTGACTCTTTTGTGAATTTTTCAAAAATGGAATTTGCTTTTCTAAAAAAAATTCTGTAGTACATTTATTAGTACCCGGATCAATTGTCCTATCATGAAAATAAGCATAACTGAACCCAGTTTGGCTATGATAATCAGTATAATTATCATAATCATGACAAATATAATTCTTTAGTTCTGGTGTTAACTTAGTAAATGCCTCTTCTTTTATTATTTCTAATTTCTCTGGGTCCTTAGTTGCATCTAATAATTTTTGGTTTGGAATAACCCCATGCTCATACGACCTAAAACCACTACGAACAACTCTGTTTGTGCCGCTAGATTGTATTTGAGAATACTCTGGAAACGTTATATATGGCTTAGCATCACCAGCTATTCTAATTGCATTTATTAGCGCGGTTTCTTCAGGAGAAAAATCATTAGAAGAATCAATAAGTAAGCCTGCATTCATATGACAGTCAATAAGACTCTGGTCTATTTGCTGATAATCATTCATAGTGATAATTTTAATATTTGAATCAGGATACATACCACGATAAAAATTCGTAACCCACTGATGCTGATTCAATCGATTCGATCGATTCGATCCTTCTGGCGGAGGATTAGGCGTAACAATAACAATTTCCTCTGTTATTCCATATTTTTCTGCTAAGTTTTGCTCCAAATGATGTGCAATTTTTGCAGTTTGCGACACATCACCAGAACCATCAACTAGCCTTTGAGTAAAAAATACAATCATGACAGCCAGATCTTTAAAGGTCTATATGTACATATATAGTATATTAAAAGTTGAATTACAATCGATGAATATATAACACAATAACCAAGTTTAGACATTTATATCATGCTTACAGGACTAGAATTCCATTTATCTGTATGAATAAAATTAGTATCTGGAATATCAACGCTATATTCTTTCTAAATTGAAAGTTTTAGAGTATTATTTGCTTGGGCCTTGGGGTTATAATCTAAAACTTGCGGCATTTTTCTGAGTAAGAAGAAGCTGTTATCACTAACTTTGCTATTAATCTCTGCATCTAATCTCGCTCTAACTGATGATGCCTGCTCTTCTTGCATCATAACCAATTTTAACTTTTGAATAGATTCACGTAAATCTGGGCTTTTAGCTGCTTGATTTAGAAAAGTAATGGCATCATGTAATCTTTTTTGATTATATTCTTCAAAATTATTACCCTCTAAATTTCTGGGATTTATACTCGAACCATTTATTAACAATAATCCACATAAGAGTAATGTGAAAGGCGTACCCTTTTTTTCTAAATGATAAATGAATTTATTAAGTATAAAAGATAAATCGTCTTCAAGAAATTTATAATTATATAATTCTCTAGCCCCTTCCAGTTTACTTAACAATGATTCTAATCTTTCTGTTTGAATATTTATCTTATCCTCAATATGTACACTTATAGAGATATCATGTCCATACTTTACAGATACAATATTGTTTGGAAGAAGATAAAGAAGGCTAGACATTTCAGGAAAATCAAAAGCGCCATAGAAATCGTTAATTAAGTATAAATAACGCATATCAGACGGAACTTCCTTGATTAAACCTGCTATATTATTTTTATACTTATAACATAAGATTGCAGAATTTATAAAATCAAATACCTCTTGCTGTATTTCATCACTAAAATCTTTACGTTGTTTAGTGTAATGACGATGGGATATAAATAATAAAGCAAAATACTCTACATATGTAAAAATATTTGAATCAACTTTATCCCATAAGTCCAGCAATTTTTGAGTACTAAACCAAATATTTAATAATTCTTGCTTATTATTAATATAAAGTATTTTTTTATTTAAAATAAAATTATCTGATTGGTCTAATAATGCTTCTTCGTCCCAAAGAAAATTTTTATATAAATACAATCTATTTAGGGTAAATATAATCTTCTGTGCCACTATAGGGTTAATCCAATATTGGATAATTAAAGCACTTAAAATACTATAGAAATCATCTCTATCTCTAATGTCTTGTGTATTTTTTACCATGTCTGAATCGGATAAAACTTCAATTGCTGTAAGACAGTCTTTATAGAAAAATAAACCTGCTCGATAATCCATATTAATCGTTAATAATTTAAGTCCCTGCAAACCCTCATAACTAATTAACCCAGTAATATTCAAACAATTTATTTTGACTAACAGTTTGGCTTTATATAACCATATATCTGCTTGATATTTATCAAGTTTAAATATTGTCATTAAATAATCAATTTTCTCATTATCATTTAGCATTACTAACTGAAGAAAAACTATTTTCTTGTGATTATTTGTTGTTTTAGATTTCTCCGTTATAAAAATTATAAGCTGCTCAGCTATTCTAACTTTTTGGGAATGCTCGCCACTAAGAATTTGAGAAAAATTAATACCATCATCCCCAAGTCTATGCAATATCTCAACAGTATCTTGCATGGTAAATACTTTTAAATATGACGTTAAAAAACTTGTAAATATTTCAAAAAGCTCTGGTGTTTCAATATTGGACTTTATGTATCTTATCAACTTAGTTAACACTTCAAAATCATCAGCATTATTCTGAAAAGAGGAGCATAATCTTTTAAACCTCTGTAAATAAGCGTCATTAAATAAATCTGACAACTCTAAATTAATTTTAGCTAAAATATTAAAAGAACCCTGATGATTGTCATCTGTGCTTAACAAGTTTAGCAATACTTCAACAGTAGTGTACACAATAATTTACCCTCAAAACCTGAGCTCGACTAATTTTATAAACAAAATAATCTTACATTATTATTTTGTGATAAAGAAGTCTATTTTTTTCTAGCGAGATAATCACCCATTTTTGCAATTAATATCGCAATGTGTCGACTTTAATTTGGCATTACATCAATTTGCATGGGGATTTGACTTTGCTCAGGATATTGAAGAACTTAAAGAAATAACAAGCATCCAGTTAACAACATAGGATTTTAATTCATTTATTTAGTGGTGTCGCGAGGATTAAAGATAAGGATCGACCAAGAATTTATCTATTAGATTGAAATTACACCACACGGAGTATATAATTAGTTTAGTTAATTTTATTTTATGGTGAAGAAATGTGGGGTCCTAAGGAATTACCAGAAAAAAATACAATAATCCGAACAATCCAAGATGATTTTACAAGACGAAATATACAACGAAATGATGGGCGAGATTTTTTATTAAGAAATCGCTTACTAAACTTCAATTTCGATGAGCCTTTGGCCGCAGAACGTTTTGACTTAATCTTAAAAACCATATTAATTACAGCTTATCCAGAGATTTTTGTTGAAGAGTCTGGCCTATTCCATCTAAATCAATCTTTATCTGACTATCAAAAGGCACTAATACTCCGAGCTTTTGGAGTACCACAAAAAAAATCACAAACCAATTTTACACTAGACTGCAAGAAGTTTGATTACACAGCTTTTGAAGAGCTCTTCACTCAAGATAAAAATCCATTATGGCTTGTAATGAAACATCTTATCCCTATTGGTACAACAAGTACTCATATAAGCGGTCGAGGTGAAAACATTTATACACCTGATGAAAAAATTAAAACTTATATTCAATTAGCAGAGGCATTTAAAGCTGGCGCATCTACAAAAGCCGTACAAACTTTAAAGAATGCATTTTCAAGCTTTAGTGCTAGATTAGGCGGTCAACCTTTATCATATGATGGTGTTATTAAAACTCCTGGGACAGACAAAGCGATTAGAGGAGTTTTTGAGATGGCTGAAAAGGCAATTAAAATTGCCAAAGCACATCCTGAGTGTATTCGGCAAGTACAAGCAGCATTTCTACCTGAGGTTAATTTTACGGCTGAGGGTGAGGATACTGTATTTGATAATTTGGTAAATTTTGCTGAAAATGCGCAAAGCACCATTCTAAACTCATCAAATTTCGGAAATTGGATTTTACTTAATGGAAAAATCTACGATTCTGAAACTGATTATATTCAAAAGTTTATACAATGTGTTGAACCTGAAGCACCTAAAAAAGCTATAATTGAGGAGCCGTTACCAGGGACTGAGTTAATTACTAAACTAGAACAAATCATTGATTAATTTAAATCTTTTTCACCAGAAACAACCAAAGGTCAAAAAAAAGACGTAGCGCAAGCTATATTAAACTATCTTAAGAACGAGTCAACATGGTTTGAAGCAAAAGAAGTTATGCATGCAAACCCCGAGTGGAATACTTCAGCCATGCTTTTTTTAGGAAAAAGTGAGCTCATAGATATTGTTAATGAAATAGAACAAGACCCTATAGCAGCTCAAGAAGCGCGGTTTTTTAATGAATTAGAAAATTATAATAATCCCGCTCTAGAAGCTGATCTTGCACGATTTAAAAGTCAGCTCCGTGGTGGTAGAAAACAAGATGCTGGAATGAATGCTGTACAAATCAATCATCTTGAAAGAAAATCACCAGGGATTAGACCTTTGTTAGAATCGATAGCTAGTCATATTGAACAACATCATAGAGAAACGCCTGAGAATTATCGAAAGAGTTTAAGATAGCTAAATTTTTATAAAAAGCAAAGAGATCATAAAAGTGATCTCTTTGAGAATATGCATAACAAGATGATATGGTAAGTATGGCAAAGCATACAGATTTTATCTCGAACATAAATGAAATTGCTCAACAGGACAATGAATTAACTATCCGTATAAGACAAGTGATTCATGAATTGGAAAAAGATCCTATTAATAACGTGCGCATCTTACACATATATTGCAACTAAATTTCCATCAAATCTTTTTCTTTAACCTTCAATA
>CAZADN010000029.1:1052-14478 GCA_964483895.1 uncultured Legionellaceae bacterium | reverse complement strand
TATTATACGATTTCTACGGGGGAAATGTCCAGCAATTGGTGAAGTTTTTAACGGAAACTCACTTACTAACAACCCATTTTCACATATTTGTCTAGCCAAAACATGATGATTGCGTGGATAAATATTATCGATACCCGTCCCCATAACAGCAACGGTTAAACCACCCGCAGTAATTGCAGCCTTATGCGCTTGTGCATCAACTCCTGTTGCTAAGCCACTAACAATAGTTAAATTATGTTTAGCCAGTTCAAATGAGAATTTATATGCGTTCTCAAAACCTGCAATAGATGGTTTTCTACTCCCAACAATCGCAACACTTAAAGATTGTAAGCATTTTTCATCACCAGATATATACAATATCGGTGGAGGATCTGCGATTTGAGATAATAAATACGGGTAATTAGGCTCGCCATAAGCAATAATTTGATGTGCGCTATCTTTAGATTCCCAATTAAAATCTTCTAGAATTAAATCAAAATTAAATGTAGCAATTGCACACGCAAGATTCTCACGAATACCCAAAGAAATCAATTCAGTACTTGAAAGTGCAAACATCTCGCCAAGATTTGGAAATAAACCCAAAAACTTCGCACATAAACGCGGGCCAACACCCTTTATTCGATTCAACGCCAATAGGCAGGACTTATTATTTTCCATAGTTTTTCCTTAAACTTCATGGCAAAGAATACTTACACAAAATACAGCTAAATACAACCACAGTAGTTAAGTTGTTCTATATTACTATTTCTGAGATAATATACGAATATAGAAATCACTAAGAACTAAATATGGCAATTCATAAAATAATTTACCTTCCAGATCCAAGGCTTAGAAAAGTTTCAAGTAATGTTGAGGTTTTTGATGATAAGTTACAAACTTTAATCGATGATATGTTTGAAACAATGTACGATGCTAAAGGAGTTGGTCTTGCGGCACCACAAATTGGGATAAACATTCGCTTATCAGTTATAGATGTTACTAATGATAAATCACAACAATTAGTCCTTATTAACCCAGAAATTATCTCGGCAGAAGGTGAACAAGAATATCAAGAAGGTTGTTTATCTGTTCCAGGTACATTTGATACTGTAAAACGTGCAGCAACTGTTACCATACGCGCTTTAGATAGAAACGCTAATCCTTATGAAATGACATCATCAGGATTGCTTGGTGAAGCATTTCAACATGAAATAGATCATTTAAATGGTAAATTGTATATCGATTTACTCTCGCCTCTCAAGAAAAATATTGCCCGTAAAAAACTTGAAAAGCATCTAAGGCAGAATAATTTAAAATGAAGAATGCTTTAAAAATAATTTTTGCAGGAACGCCTGAGTTCGGCTTGCCATGTTTAGATGCCCTAAGTCAGGAAAATATTCACATCCAAGCTATCTATACTCAACCAGATAGACCAGCCGGTCGTGGTAGAGAACTCCAAACCTCACCTATTAAAGATTGGGGATTACTACACAACATCCCAATTTACCAACCGCAAAATTTTAAAACTCCCGAAGCAATTGCAACCATTAAAGCATTAGAACCTGACTTAATAATAGTTATAGCCTATGGATTAATCTTACCAAAACAAGTGTTAGAAATACCTAAATTTGGCTGTATAAATGTACATGCTTCAATTTTACCACGCTGGCGTGGAGCTTCGCCTATTCAACATGCAATTTTATATGGCGATGAAAAAACTGGTGTTAGTATCATGCAAATGGATGTTGGTATGGATACTGGCGATTATTATGAAATCGCAACACTTGCAATTGATAAAAATGATAATGCTAAAACTTTGCATGATAAGCTTGCAAACCTTTCAATCAAGCCATTAATGGAAACCGTCCAAAAAATTGCTCAGCATGAAAAAATCATAGCAACTAAACAAGATAATACGCTTGCAACTTATGCTCCTAAAATCACCAAAGATGATGCCGCCATCAATTGGCAGCAAGCAGCTATTAATATTGAGTACCAAATTCGCGCATTTAATCCCTGGCCATTAGCTTTTACAAACGTGAATGATACTCGCTTCCAAGTCTTAGAGGCAAAAGCTATTAAAAGTCATGCAAATGCCAAACCAGGCGAAGTGTTAGAGATTTCCAAACACGGTATAACTGTTAATACTTTAAAAGATGCTTTGTTAATTACTACAATAAAGTTTCCTGGAAAAAACGCTATAAGCATCGCGGATTATATGAATTCACATAACAGGCTAATTCAAATAGGATCTATCTTAATATGAAAAAAGCCGAACTCTTGGCAGCTCTGAAAATCTTACTTGCTGTAATGCAAGATAAAATCTCATATAAACAATCTTTTACTAAAGACACGACCCCTTTAACCAAAGAAATTTGTTTCGGCATATGTCGAAATTTTTATAACTTAACCAATATTGCTGAGAAATTTGTACAAAAAAAACCAAAGGATTTGCGTCTATGGTTAGTAATTTTAATTGGTATTTACCAGTTGCGCTTTTTAAATACCCCAGATTATGCTGCTGTTAAAGAAACCGTTGGAATTTTAGAAAAACCTTGGGAAAAGAATTTTGTTAATGCTGTATTACGTAATTATCTGCGCGCGAAAGATAACAATAATAGCAAAACAACAAACCTCGAAGCACTTTATAACCATCCACTCTGGTTAATTAAAAAAATCCAACAGAGCTATCCTGAAAATTGGCAAAACATCCTTGAAGCAAATAATCAACATCCGCCATTTAGCATTAGAGTCAATACTAGTAAAATAACGGTTGATAAGTATCTAACGCTCTTAAAAGAAGCAAATATTCCTGTAGAAACTAGCTCATTAGCCCCATCTGGACTAATAATTACTAACCCTATAAAGGTAAATGAATTGCCTGGTTTTGCTGATGGTTTTGTATCTGTACAAGATTTAGCTGCGCAATTAGCAGTCCAATTTCTTGATTTAAGTTCTGGCATGCGAGTTCTTGATGCGTGTGCGGCCCCTGGCGGAAAAACATGTCATATTCTTGAAAGTGCAACAAATCTTCAAAGCTGCCTTGCGATAGATATCTCCGAAAAACGCACAAAAAAAATTCATGAAAATCTCAAACGTTTAAACTTGAATGCAGAAATTAAAGTATGTGACTGCTTGGAACTTGAAAAATGGTGGGATGGCGAGTACTTTGACAGAATACTTTTAGATGCCCCTTGCTCAGCAACTGGAGTTATTCGCAGAAATCCAGATATTAAACTTTTACGCACCGCAGATGAAATATTAACTATTGTTAAATTACAAAAACAACTACTAACCAAACTTTGGTCGGTTTTAAAACCTGGAGGCAAACTAATCTACACAACTTGCTCCGTTCTACCAGAAGAAAATACAAAACAAATCGAAGATTTTTTAAAAACACATGCTGACTGTAAATATATAGAAATGCCTTCTTACAAATCAAAAACTAATAATGGATTACAAATATTAACCGGTGAAAACAACATGGATGGATTTTTCTATAGTGTATTGATGAAGAAATCTTGACTATACAAAACCCATAGATTACTCTCAATCTAAGTTAAAAAAAATAATACCTAAATGTTAAGATCAACTATTGCAGCTTTGCTCGCCTTTATATTATTCCTAACTATTCATTTTCTTGATTTTCATTATTTAATTCCCGAAAACAGAACTAACAACTTATTATGGGCCGCGACTTTTAGCTTGGTTGCTTTAGCGCTCATTCTTAGTTATCTTCCATCGGAAGAATGGTTTCAAGAAAAATTACATATTAGTAATGAGTTAATGACTAAATTATTTTACCCTTTACTAAGCGCTATTTTATTTGGATTCTTATTTCTAGGCTATTTAGAATTTTATTTTACTGCAGAAAGGTCTATAACCTTTCGGATGCTCATGATTATGGAAAAACAACCAAAACAAACGATTTCTCATGACGATATGTTTGTAAAATATGATGTACCTGGAATAATTGATAAGCGCTTAGATGACCTTAAATATGGCGGATATATAACCAGTAAAAACAATAAATACACCTTAACCACCAAAGGAAAGATTACTCTATCAATATATAAATTTACAATTGATTTTCTACATCTTGGCACTCAAGAAAAAAATCAATAAAAAACTACAATAAAGTTTTATTAATCAACAACAAGGCTGTTAAATGATTGAAGAATATACGGAAATATTAACCGAAAACACATATGCAAATAAGTCTCATGCTAATAATTACCAAGCGGAAGATATTATTCCACACTTAAGTAAATATCAAAGCTTCAAAAATTTACAGCAAAATCTAAAACTAATTCAAGGCGCGTCTCCATCCTCTTTATTCGTTAATCCTAAAATGCGTAAAGAACAATATACGTTATATACTTCAAACCTTGAATTTAATTATAGTTTTCAGCCAGTTAACAACCAAACCATGCAAAATCTTTGTAAACTTGCTGAGGATTTTAAGTTACATCAACATATTGAGAATTTGTTTTCTGGTAAAAAAGTAAATATAGGAGAAAATAAAGCTGCCTTACACACAGCTTTACGCGCCAATCAAAATGAATTTATCAGCGTAAACAATCAAAATATAGTCCCGGAAGTCTTAAGTGTACGAGACAAAACATTAGCCATTGCTGAACTAATTGGAAAAAACAAATGGTTTACAAACACCAATAAAAAAGTCACAGATATAGTCAACGTTGGAATTGGCGGCTCAGAACTCGGGCCTAAAATGGCAATATATGCACTCCAAGAATATCAACAAACTAATATCAAACACCACTTTTTATCAAACAATGACCCTAAGTATCTAAATAGCCTCTTTAAAAAAATCAATCTAAATTCGACTGTATTTATTGTAAACTCTAAATCCTTTACAACGCACGAAACTATAACTAATTTACACAATATCTTAAATCTACTTGCTGATTCATTACCAGTTTCCGAACATATTATTGCCGTCACTAACAATATTGAACTCGCACAACACTATAATATTAAACATATTCTACCAATTTGGGATTGGGTTGGCGGGCGATTTTCATTTTGTTCTGCAGTAAATTTAATATTAGCAATTATGATTGGCAGTGAGAATTTTTTAAGCATCATAAATAGTGCCAAATCTATGGATAAGCATTTTTATACCGCAGAGTATAATGTTAATCTCCCGGTTTTAAGTGCCTTATTAGAGATATGGAATATTAATTTTTTCAAGTCTAAAAGCCATTTATTACTAACTTATACTCATTTCCTCAAACATCTTCCGGAATTTTTACAGCAATTAGAAATGGAAAGTAATGGGAAATCAATTAACACTAATAACTATCTAATAAACTACTCAACTTCACCAATAATTTGGGGAGGTCTTGGTAGTCATGCAGAACATGCATACTATCAATTACTCATGCAAGGTTCACATTTTAATACAATTGATTATTTTTTTATTAATGAGCCTGAATATAACGATATCAATCTCACTGCTTATAGAAAAACACAAGCATTATCTCAAGGTGTTGGTAGTCCTGATGCTAATACCTTTAGACTCGGTATAAATGTAATTACATTAGACAAGTTAAGTCCGGAAGCATTAGGCTCTTTAATCTCCATGTATGAACACAAAACATATATTCAAAGCATTCTCTGGAATATTAACGCCTTCGACCAACCAGGAGTTACTACTGCAAAAAGCAAGATTATCTTTTAGGCAAAGTTGCAACTTCATAATATAAATTTAATAACTCTTTAGCACTTTGCAACCATGAAAACTTATTTGCTTGCTTTACAGCTACATTTTGTAATTCTGCGCGCTCTTGTTGCGAATTGGCGAGGGACAGCATATTTTGCGCCCAAACTTCTGTATCATCCGTTGCCAAAACTTTAGCAGCATTTCCAGCAACCTCGGGAAGTGATGTTGTATTAGTAGTAATAGTTGCAGCACCAAACTGCATGCCCTCTAAGACTGGCAATCCAAAACCCTCAAATAAGGATGGATATAAATTTGCATAACAAGATTTATAAAGCCAGACTAACTCAGCATCACTAACATAACCTGTTAAAATAACTTTATCAGCGATACCTAAATTTTGCAGTTGTTGACTAAAGTCTTCCATAAGCCAACCTTTCCCACCAGCAAATACAAGAGGCATGGGTTCACCACCTAATGCCAAATATCGAGCATAAGCTTTAGCTAACATTAATTGGTTTTTACGTGGCTCAATTGTACCAACAGATAACCAAAATTTACCCACTTTAATATTGTTAAGTGCGCTTGGCTTAACACCTTGCGTATCTAGCTCGCTAAAACGTGAACATGGATATATGACTTTAATTCTATCGGCAGGAAAATAAGGAAAAATTTCTAGGTAATGCTGCTTCGAGCATTCAGATATAGCGACAATCCAATCTGCAAAAAGAGAGGCTCTATATATCCCAGAATAACAACCAAACCGATTCGTCTCTGTTGTCCAATTTGGGTCATGCAAAAAACCCATATCATAAAAAGTATAAATTAACTTACTCGAATGCAATTGCGTTGGACACCAAAAATTATTAGCATGAATAATATCCGGTCTATTTAATTTAATCTCAAGATCGTGACTATCCCAAAAATTGCGTGCAAATTCTCTAGTTAAGTGCCTAGGACCATATTTACCTTTACGATATTGATTACGTAATGGCATCAAACCATTAAAATAAAAATCACCAAAACTTGGGTATAAGGCAAAATTAATATCCTCAGCAATATTTAATAAATTTTTAATAATGGCGTGTGCATAATACCCACACCCAGCTTTATTAGGGCCGGTTTGGGAAACATCAAATCCAACATGTAATTTTGTATTGGCGCTCACTGATTAAAAAACCTTAAACTATAAATTGCGTAACTATAGCATAATATCTACTTTAATTGACAGTCCAGCTAAGACTATTTACACTTGCAAATTTAACAACGGAATATGGAATTTATGCAACACCAGGTTTTTTCAGACCTCCCATGGTCAAACTCCGCAAGTTGTGACCGAGAAGTACGGATATCTCACAAAATCAGCACTATTTTACTAATAGTTATCGTTGCAATTATAGCCAATATGGCCGCGCTAAAATCTTCATATTATCCAAAACATGATACCCTTACGGTTTATCAGTTTTTTTCTTATTTTTATAGCGAAATTATCTACAATAAAGAAATGCCGCTTTGGCTGCCATACACGGCATATGGCATGCCTAGCGATTCATATATGCTATTTAGCTTCGGACCTTTTCAATATTTAACCATGCTTGTTGGTTATATTTTTAAGATTACTAATACTTTGCAGTTATTTGTAACTTCGTTAATATTAGAATCAACATTTTTAATGTTTAGCACCTATTTATTTTTAAAACATATTTTACGCGATCAGTTACCAGTAGTTATCTCTGTAATCTTCATAGGCTTACTCGCACAATATGATGTGCAATTATATTGGAATTTTAAAATACTTTTACCAATGCCTTTAAGTTTGTATTTTGCTCATAAATGGCTTGAAACTCTAAACCCCGTGTATTTGCTCAGCGGCCTTGCTAATTTAATCTTATGGTCATTTGGCGCTCTACCATACGTTGTGCCATTTCAGTTTTATACTATCGCTTGTTATGGTTTTTTCTTAATTGTTTATAAGCTTAAATTAAGCGATATAAATAAAAATAATTTACAAAAAATTTATGAAACTGCAAAATCCCAAATTACTAACCCAAAAAATCAATTATATTCCCTACTACCTCTTGCAGTTATAGGGATAAGCTTTGCATTAATAATCGCAATAAAGCATGTAATTCGCTGGCAAATGGCTTATAGCACCGCTGCAGGACGTGAGCATAACCTTAAAGTTTCTTTAGAGTCATATTTAAACCATGGCGGTTTCACAGATTGGCATAAAATTATAGAAATGTTAAATGGTTTTCCTTATTGCAAAAATTTTCTCTTGCCGTTCACAGGAATAATTTGCATCTCTTTCGCAATAATTGGAGTATTTAATAAAAATAAAACTAAACCTCATATGGCTTTAATAATAAGCGCCATTTTTGTTATTGCTTTTTCAGTTAAAGAAACTCGAGTCGCTCATATAATATACTATTTACCAGAAATGAATATATTTAGGCACATAGCATATGTAATAACTATCGGCAAAATTTTAGTAATTATGCTAACTGGATTTGGCATTCAAGCTTATCTTAAGCAATCTCAGCAAAAAGATTGGTATATTCGATTGATTCCTAGTATTTTGGCTACTATATCTATATGCTTAACTCCATGGGATTTACATAATTCTTATAATATAGCTAATCTATCAATAGCCATAATGATAATTGGATTTACTATTTTTAGTTACATTTTCAAAATAAACAAACAAAGTTTTTTAATAGGATTGATTATTATAGGTCTTATCGAGATACTACAATACAATCATATTTTAGAGGCTAGAGATGCCAATCATGACGATATACCACATGCGTTATTAATGGCTAAAAAAAGCATATATAATGCGGAACGCACAAACCCTAAAGGTGAAACATACTTTACTTATACAGGCGCATATTATGGGATTTCTGGTGATTATCTACAAAAAGACTTTGTTCCTTCACTTCGCCAAGACATTATATCTAGAGATTTACAACTCTTATTAAAAAAAAGAACAGACAAAATTACACCGAGTTTTTTTGGTAAAGAACCAAATGATTTTGATAACAAAATTATAACTACAGGTGACCCAAAGTTTGATGATGAGTTACGAAAGTTTTTAGGAAAAGGCTCACCAAAAATTAAACTTACAAACAATGTAATATATGCAAACTCAAACTCTAAAGCATTAACTATGTCGGCCGATGCATCGCTGGACGACCAACCAATCATTACCGTACAAAACAGTGGCTCAATTTTGCCAATAGCACCCAAATATACTCTGCCATTATATACAATCACTAACACCTATTTTTCAGCAAATAAACATAATTTTTTAATCAATAACTTTAATGATGCACCTTTATGGTTAATTTATGCCGATACAAATAATATAAACTGGCATGCATATGTCGATAATATCAGTCATAATATATATCCAGCTAATGTTGCATTTAAAGCTATACAAATCCCTCCGGGAAGTCACGAGGTAGATTTTGTATTTTCAAAATCGACTTTACTTTATAAACTACTTTTTATATTTCAAATATTGTTAGGACTAGGAGTGATATTTATAATAGCATACTATCCATTTAGCAAAGCCTTACAACGGTGGTAACAATGAAAAAAGCGCTCATAACAGGTATAACTGGCCAAGATGGCTCATTCATGGCCGAACTATTACTTGCGAAAGGCTATGAAGTCTATGGTTTTAGTAGGCAAGAAAGCTGGCTTAAATCTCATTATGCAAATCATTTAAAAAATAAAATTAATATTTTATTCGGCGAAATTACAAACGGTGTTGATATTGCCAAAGTTATAAATTCTGTTCAGCCAGATGAAATATATAATTTAGCTTCGCAATCAAGACCGAGTGAGTCATGGAGTCGTGCGCCTGACACATTAATAATCAATGGTCTTGGAGCTATTCATTTATTTGAAGCGGTACGTTCTTTTTGTAAAACGGCTAAAGTATATCACGCATCCTCATCCGAAATGTTTGGGCGTACTACCTGCTCTCCACAAAATGAAAACACGGCGTTCGATCCAGCCAATCCATATGCGGCCTCCAAAGTATATGCACATCAAATGGCACGTATTTATCGCGAAAGCTATGATTTATTTATTGCCAATGGCATACTTTTCAACCATGAAAGTGAAAGGAGACCATTGCATTTTGTAACTCAAAAAATTGCTTATGGCGCAGCATGTGCGGCTCTTGGTATCGATAACTCTCCAGATATGAATGAAAAAGGCGAGCCAATTGTCCAAAATGGTAAACTCGCACTTGGAAATTTAAATATAGCGCGTGACTGGGGTTATGCAAAAGACTTTGTAGTTGCTATGTGGCAAATATTGCAACACGATAAACCGGATGATTTTGTAATTGGCACCGGGAAATTACATACTTTAAAAGAGCTTTGCCAAACGGCTTTTAACTATGTTGACAAAAATTGGCAAGATTATGTATTTAGTGATCCAGCCCTAATTAGGCCGTTAGATGCTAATTTAACTGTTGCTGATGCCTCCAAGGCCCAAGCTCTACTTAACTGGAAACCTTCTATTGATTTTCCTGAAATGATAGCAAAAATGGTAGATGCGCAGATTAATAAATTAAAAGCGAATCGCTAATGAAAAAAATTATCTTAGCTACTAGTAATTCCGGTAAAACCCGCGAAATATCTGCAATTTTAGCGCCTATTCAATGTATATCTCAGGCCGAATTTAATATTATTTCGCCTCCTGAAACCGGTAAAACTTTCGTTGAAAATGCAATTATCAAAGCAAGACATGCAAGCCAATTTACAAACTTACCAGCACTGGCCGACGATTCAGGATTAGTTATTCCAGAATTAGACTATAAGCCAGGGATATTTTCCGCAAGATTTGCAGGGGAGAATGCTAATGATACCGAAAATTTAAACCTTGTTTTAAATAAAATAAAAGAGAGAGGTTTAAAAAATCCTAACGCGTATTTTTATTGTGCTATTGTATTAATGCGTCATAAAGAAGATCCAGTGCCAATCATTACAACTGGCGAATTACACGGTAAAATTATCGATACTCCAAAAGGTAAAAATGGCTTTGGCTATGACCCAATATTTTATCTTGATGAATATAAATGCACCTTGGCAGAGCTTTCCCAAATTACAAAAAACACTATAAGTCACCGTTTTCTAGCCTTACAAAAACTCTATGCGTTCACAACGCTCTTGTAATAGTTGTAAATATCTAATCACAAGAAGTTGGCGAGTTAGTTTTTACTAATTTGTATAGATTTATCAATTGCTTTTCCGTGACTCTTGGCGTTGATAATGGCGGTATTTTATCGATTGAGAAAAAATCAATTGCAGAAATCTCAAGATTTTCATGGGGTTCGCCGGATAAATGTTCGCAATGGAAAAAGCATTTATAAATATGTGGCCAGTGCAAAGGATGGTCGTGTTTTAACTTATCCCATAATGCCAATAATCTTACAACTTTAACATCATAACCAG
This sequence comes from uncultured Legionellaceae bacterium, assembly GCA_964483895.1. Classification (GTDB taxonomy): domain Bacteria; phylum Pseudomonadota; class Gammaproteobacteria; order Legionellales; family Legionellaceae; genus 2-12-FULL-35-11. Next base: position 3,345 of record CAZADN010000029.1, on the reverse strand, counting down.
ACTCTTCTTTGGTTTCTCTAACTACAGCTTGGGATGGAGTTTCACTCACATCCGCAAAGCCACCAGGCAAAGTCCATAAACCATCAGCGCGCTCTTTTACTAGTAAAACTTTATCATTTTTTAAAACAAACGAACGAACATCAACTTTTGGCGTTGCATAGCCTTTTTCTAGAGAAAAAATCTCTTTAATATGCGATGGAGATTTGTCCGTACATAAAGAGGCAAGCTCCGCGCTTATTTCCGTTAGCCGGTGATAACGCTCGATATCGAAATCATTTTCAGTAAAAGTTAAACCTGATTGTGAAATTGCCTGAATCTCTGCAATAAGCTTTAATAATTCCTTATTATCATCACGCATTCTAATCTCCCTAAAATGTATCTTTTAATTTACGCAGATAAGTAAAAGTCTGTAAATCACCATTAAGATTTATATGAAATTTTTTTTGTAAGTTTTCGACAATTGTTGTTTTATCACAGCGCAGAAAAGGATTATATTTCCGCTCATCCTTAAGCTTGGTTGGCAACGAAGGTAACCCTTTCGCAAGCATATCTTGAACCGCAAGAATCTTATTTTGAATAGCAAGATTATCTGGCTCAATACTTTTTGCAAATTTTAAATTATTCAATGTATACTCATGTGTGCAATAAATTAGCGTATCATCCGGCAAACTGTTTAAGCGCAACAAAGATGCATACATCTGCTCTGGAGTACCTTCAAATATACGCCCACAACCCGCAGAAAACAAAGTATCTCCACAAAATAAAACACCATATTTAGAATTATAGTACGCTATATGTCCAAGAGTATGTCCTGGAATTGCTAACACTTTAAAATTAATATCTAAATTTTCTAAAAAAAACTCTTGGTTATCTTGAAGGTTATGCGTAACGCCAACAATATTTTCCTGCAATGGCCCGTACACATTAAGCTTATAATGTCTAGCTAAATCCAAAACACCGCCAATATGATCGGCATGATGATGTGTGAGTAAAATATCGGTTAATCTTAAGGACTTTGCTGCCAAAAACCTCTGTAAAGTACTGGCTTCGCCTGGGTCAACGGCAGTCACGGTATTATTTATATCATTAATTAAAAGCCAAATGTAGTTATCTTGAAAAATCGGTAAAAACGTAATATGCATTTTTTAATATTTTTGGTAAGATTATTAGGCTAAGTATAACATCTATAATGAAAAACGGGAGTTAGAATTTAAGAGAGTAAGCGTAGCCCGGATGAAATAAAATGGAATCCGGGATGTTCGAAGATCGATTCCCAGGATTACGGCCTATGTCTTCATCCTAGCGCTTTAACAAATTATATTCGCTACTATTATCCGAACTATTATCATCCTCAGGCGAATCCCACTTGTTCTTTAAAGATTTCGCGGCTTCGTAACCCATAAAAAGCCCGGATGCACCAATAACAGTAGATGCCGTAGGTACAAGTATATTTTTTAGACTGTCTAATTTATTGACCAACACAGACATAAAATCTAGCATATGCTCTGGGAGGTAAATAGCTGCCAATGTGGCTGCTGCTCCTATTGCTAACAATAAAGCAAGTACTATAAGTTTTTTGTTAGATGTGGGATTTGATTTAGTGAGTACCTGATCTTGTGAATTATTAATTTTAGAAATATCTATTGAGCTAATATTTAAATTCGATTGGTTCCTTGCATTTTCCAATTCCTTAAGGTGAGTCTCAGCATATAAATAGTTGCTTCGAGCTACTGTAACTTGTTCTCTTGATAACGACGAACTTTCACTATTTACAATCGGTTGTAATAAATCTATTTGTTCTGTTAAAAATTTAATAGTAAGAAGTAGGTCATCATAATCTAAGCCTACACCAGGAGCATCTATAATCTTAGAAACTGCTTTATAATAACGACAAAGGACTATGCTATCATCATTAGTGTATTCAACAATTTTTTCATCATCTAATGGAAGTTCATATGTACCTTCAACATTAACACCGTTAGCTTTAGCTTTAGCTTTAGCTTGATAATATAATTCTCTATATCTATTATTCAAAGCTAACGCGTATTGTAATTTTGCATCTTCAACTTCTCTTTTGGCCGTTTTAATTTGGTAATCACTCGGCATTGACTCTTTGTGTTTTAAATCCATTTTACTCACCATGATAACTAATTGATTCTTTTATTGTATCAAATATATACATAAAGAGCAATTTTATTATTTGTTATTTATACATTTCATGAGAAAATGTTGATTAACAGTAAGCGTAGCCCGGATGAAATAAAATGGAATCCGGGATGTTCGAAGATCGATT
>CAZADN010000029.1:0-952 GCA_964483895.1 uncultured Legionellaceae bacterium | reverse complement strand
AGATTTCGCGGCTTCGTAACCCATAAAAAGCCCGGATGCACCAATAACAGTAGATACCGTAGGTACAAGTATATTTTTTAGACTATTGTACGTTTTTCATCAACTTCAGAATAATAACTAGCATCTTCACAATCGTCATCAGCATACTTTCTAATTTCAGAATTACTTAATGGTAATTCGTATACCCCACCTAAAAGCGAAGGATGTTTCTTTATGGCTTCTTTATGTAAACACGTATATTCATTGTTTAAAGCTAACGCGTATGCTAATTTAGTTTCTTCAAATTTTTTTTCAGCTGACTTAATTTGTATTTGAATAGCATACTTATCTATTTCCACGTAGTTATAATCCATTTTTATCACCACAATATTTGTGATATATATATTGTATATACATATATGGCAACGGTCACCCATAGATAAAAAATTAATTACTAGTACGTGTAGCCCTGAGGAATTAAATGACATAATTCTTCAGCGCGCCTGGATGAAGGTATAGAGGTAATCCAGAGAGTCTATCTTCGAACATCCCGGATTTCATTTTATTTCATCCGGGCTACGCGCTTTGCATGTTATCCTTTCAACATGATATCAGCATTCCCAAACAAGGCGATTTCCTGGTCTCCGATCGCTATCTTTTTGAAATTGGAGGGCGAAAAAAAGATTGGCAACAAGTATCCGAACAATCAGATGCGTACTTAGCATGCGATGACGTAGAATATGGCGCAGGGAACAAAATCCCTTTGTGGTTGTTTGCGTTTGTTTATTAGACTAGACATATTTCGAAAGTAGCAAATTAATTAAACCCGTACAACCAATCCACTTAAATGCTATTGCTTGCTATGCTTATACTTACTGGATATAACTCATCATATTTAGATGTGATTAATTTGAAATCTTCATCTTCTAATTCTAAACTACTAGAAAAATTCTTTTCAAGTTCCGTTTCATAA
>CAZADN010000028.1:0-14848 GCA_964483895.1 uncultured Legionellaceae bacterium | reverse complement strand
GCTAAACGATACCATTCGAATACTGTATCTACCTGGCCTTCATTGCGAGTGTGATATAACATCTCCATTATGGCATCAATTGGTCCTGGTGAGTCGCTTAAGTATTTTATTTCATCTGGTGCATCGATTGGACCAACATTACGATTATGGTAGTTTTCTTTTGCAAGTGTATCTATTGGGCCATTAGAGTATGAAAAAATATAATGTAAAACATCTTTATCAAGTTCAACTTTAATCTTTTGCTCAGAAGTTTCAAAAATAACGTGAGAGTCATCATATTCTATATCAATTTTAGCCTCAGGATCTTTTGAATCTTTTAATGAGGTAAATAAATCAAGGAGGCTATCTAATTGATCTTCTTCCCAGACATGATAGATTAATTCTAGAGAAGCTGCCTCAGTGGGTGTTTGGTCTTTAGTTAGGGCTTTAAAATTATTAAAGGCATTATGGTTTTTCGTAAATTGTTGAGTTGGTGTATCTTTAGGAGGGGATAATAACTGTCCTATTTTATCATAAGATTTTTTGGTTTTTGCCTGGTTATTGTGTTCTGTACTTTTGGAGTTATTAGAATCCATAATATATTCCAGTCTTAACAACTTGATTAATTGTAGTTATTTTTTTTATGGGATGTCAATACTATGCAAGCTGTTTGTTTTAATGCCATGCGCTTTCCACTTCATTGGAAGCTCGCTTTACAGATGTCTTTTTAACTGAATTCCGAGCCACGCGGCTCGGAATTTTGGATAATATAATTTAAATTTCTATCACTATCCCTGTATATTCAAAGCGTTGCTGAGGATTATTCAAATTATTAATAGTTGTTAGTTGTGTGCTACAAGCTTTTACTTTTGATTGGTCAAATAGTGAATATATACTTTTAGCAGATCTAGCAGCATTTTTGGCTGTATCCAAAATGTTTTGTAATATTTGGTGGTAATCATCTTCTGCAAAGTAAGGTTCTATCCATTTTAAAAGCTTTAGAGTGCAATCATAACTAATGTTTATTAAATCTTTAGCGTTATCAAGTTTAACCTCATTACCAGGAAGATCTGTTCCAAGAATGCGATTTTTAATAACATCTGATAATCTTTTTGTTAAAGTCGCTATTTTTTCTATATCAGATCCAGTAAGAAAATTAATTTCATTTAAATTGTTAAAATGTTTTAAAGAGGATAAATTTTTAAGAGAGTTTGGCGTTACATTTGCAAACATTGTAAAAGAGGCTTCAATAGCTGGGGATGATAAACCTGGCATTGGTAAATTTATAGTCTCAGAACTAACTATGTCTAATTCTTTAATTTGAGTTTCAAAGATTTGATTTTTAAGTTTTTTGACCATTTTTCTGAAAGGGTCTACCAATTGTTTTTGCGCAAGCTTTGCGTTTTCAATGTGGGTATTTTCATCATTAGGATAGTTTGCGGCATCTTCTAAATATTTATCGCGGCTAGCCTTTGCATATTTTAGTGCGGTTTTAAAGTATCTGCGCGTTTCTTTTACATCATTAGACCTTACGGCTTTATCTTGAGCTGTCAACGCGTAATTCCATAATTCATCCGCATTGGGAGTGTCTTCTATAATTTCAGATATTGTTCTTTTTGTCATTTTGTATCTCCACGAGTAATTCAGAGCCTGTATTAAGTTCTTTATTATTTGTTGCAAATATACTTACAGGGTGAGGGTTTGTTGTGTATTTAGTAGTCGCGCGTCTAAATGCTGACGCTAGTTGTTTTTGCTGAGTAGAAGTTAAATTAGCATTAAAATTTTCTCTTATAGAGTTATAAATTGCCTCGATGGTACTCAAGTCATCATTTTTTGTATTGTAAAGACATTCTAATGCTGAAAATAACGGATTTTTTCTTTGCTGCTTGTTAGAGTGATAGTCTATTATTTGTTGATATATTTCAATATTTGTATTTTTAAGACCGCGAATGTTTTCGAGTAAAAAATTTATAATATCGAGAGATCCACTGATAATGGCTGTTTCTAAAATGTCGTGCCCATTATTGTCTTGAAAATTCCAAAAACTAGGATCTTTATGTAAGAGAAAACTGAGTAAATCTAGATCTGCTTGTTCGATTGCAATATGTGCAATGGTTTTTTCATATTTGTCTTGAGCAGTTAAATTGCCTATGCAACACCAATGTATGGTATTTTCGAAAATTGTTAAATTGGATTTTATGATGTCAAGGATAGGAGAATAATTGGCATCACGTGGAATAGGCGCGTTTCTTGGTTGCAACAACATGTTAATAATTAGCATTTTTATATCAGAATTTAGTGGTGATAACATGGTTGTATGAAAGGATGTGTATCCTAAATTACTTGAAGGAATGTTTGGGTCTGCGCCATTGTTTAATAATCTTGTAATTTTGCTTATATTGCCTTGCCAACAAGCTAACATCAAAGGAGTAAAATTTTCTTGGAGGTTTTGATTGAGAAATTGTGTACTATTTGGTTTGTATGCTAGGTATGGTATGTCAAAGCAATCTGTGAGTAGAGAGTCATTTGGTATCGCAAAAAGAGTGCTAGGATTAATATTAAATAAGAGTGAAAATCTAGCATCGACAGTTTGTGGGTCGCCATTGTAAACATTATATTGATTATATTTGGCATGTAGTTCTGCGGACGTTAAAGATAAATCGCGAGTTGTTAAAAATTTCTTACCAAATTGATAATCATCATATTTTTCGGTTGAACCATAAAAACCAAGGAGTTGTGACCCACTTTGTATATAAAGCCCGTTTTCTCCGCCATGTAAGTAATACTCTACAAAATGTTCGCCAGATGGAGTTTGGCAGGTTTGGATTTTAATATTGCTAGTTTGTTCTGAAAGAGCGCCGTTGATAATGGCAGTAAAATTACATCTGGTTGATGCATCAATTATTTGGCCGTTGGGTAATTCAAAGACAAAGCTTGAGTCCGGAGATTCTTCGTTATCTTCAAGTAAGTTTCCAACATAATGCCCAATTACTTGTATAGAATTTGGTTTTATCCAAATTGGCTTAGTGGTATAGACTCCTAGGGCCTGCGAATTACGCTTAGTTTGCAAGATATTGACAGGTGCAATTTTAAGTATATTTTGAAATTTTATAAAGCTTGGTTTTGTAGGTTTAATGTATACAATTTTTCTTTTCCTAGCCAAGTTTTCAATATCATGTCGGTCGTTTAAATGATAATGCGTTGTGTTTTTGTCTGTATCAGCTATTTTAAAAAAGTTATTATTAGTTATTGAGCTTGGGTTAGATGATAGTTCCTTTTTATGCGCTGAGCGTGGTTTTTTATTAGATGTGTATTCATATTCTTGTAAATATTGTGGTACTTTGGCGGTTCGCTTTCTAGTTTCTTCAATTTTACGTTTCATATTTTCGGTCGCTATTCGCAAATAAAACGCATATTATATACTTTTTCTTCTCGGTGCGCAATAATATTCCTATGTTAATTTTTAACCCTCCATTTTTGATATGGCCATACGCCACTGTCAGAATGGGTCCCGGCCTACGCCGGGACGACAAATTTTGCGGATTTTATTTTTTGTCGTGTACAGAGTTTTAACCAAGTACAAAGTTTTGTTCCATGTTGGCTTTCCTTGGTTCCGGATTTTTAAGCCCATTGAATATTAAATTAGAGTTTTTCATATTGTAACTATTAGTTTGTTGCGCATTTTGTTTTGTATACATTTGATATAGTGGGGTTAGTATATTTCTATAATAGATAGCAGTGTAGTCAGATTTAATTAGAAAACATTCGTAGAGCTTGGTAAAAATGCCGAGTCTATTAAACATTTCAAAGTATTCATGCGCACGCCCAGTTTGTAATATTTTTTCCATGCGATAGTAAATTTTTTGTGGGGTTGTGTTGCCAATAAAAGGATTGTCTGCTCCGTGAAAAATGTCCTGAATAGCATGATAGCATTCATCAGATAGAGAATATCCTTCAATCATTATTTTGATAGCTCTAAAAATACGCCTTGGGTCTTCTAGAAAACTTTGGTGAGCTTCCTTAGTAGTTTGAATGCGCTTAAGAGATATATCTGTGTTTGCAAAAACATTTGGCGTTTGTGCGTATGTTAGAGTTGCTATAGACAAGTATTTAGCGCCTACAGTAAAGTCTAAATTGCGTGCGTGTTGTAAAATTGTTTGATAAGAACTAACTAACTCTAATTTTATGCCATGCCAGTCAATAGGGATAATGTAGCGGCCTTCGTAATAATAACCATAAGCATTAGTTATTGAATTGATGCTTGTGACCGTGCCGCCAGTGTTAATAAGTAAGTTAATTAGCCGGTTAATTTTAGCATTAAACTCCATAATATTCGCTGGTATAAATATGTCTAAATCTCCAGGGGTTAATGAGAAGTGCGTACTTCCATATATATAGCCATCGAGGTCAGATTCTTTGAAGATATTTGATAACTCGATTAAATCTTCTTTCAGGAAATGGCCGTTTATGAAGCAATCCGGGAGTTTTTCAAAGTTTTTTGCATGTATATTTAATTCGTTGGCTGTACTTTTGAAAATATCAAAGTCATCTTCACCTGAAAGTATATGCGTAATAACAGGGTTATTGTTTGAGTATTGTGTATCAAAAAAATTAGGTGAATACGCGAAACTTTCGCTGTTTGCTTCTTCGTTAAGATTAGAAAATTCTGGGCTTACTGTGCTGGGCCTTGAACAGAAGCCGCTTGATGATAGGTACTCATCCATTGTTAATGTTGAGACGGATGTTTCATCGTTATCTTGATTTTCAAGATAATTTTCTAATAGTTCAGTAATATCTTTATGGCCATTATCTTTAGCAGCTTGTATCGCTGCGGTAGCATTATCTTTAAGACTCAGGACGATAGCATTAATGCGCAGCAAAGCTTCAACAATAGATTTTAATCCCATTTGACTAGCCATTTTTAGAGCTGCATTATCATCTAAATGTGCGTATTTAGCTATCGCTTGTATCCTAAGTATATGATATACAAGACGATAGTTTTTAGTATGGATGGCTGCTATTAACAAAGACTTTGCGTGCCGTTCAAGTATTTCTTGATGCTCAGGGTAATGTTTAAGTTCTTTAAAATATATGAAATCGCATTTTTCTATGGAATTAAATAAAGTTTCTTCATCACAAATAATAACGCCCTTAGGTTCTATTTGTTCGCTATGCTCGCATAGAGGTTCATTATTTGTTGATTGAAGTTCGGTTGTATCGTCATCCGAGATAGCTTTTTCAATTTTCACCATGTGAGCTATAGATTTGGCAGGTTTTTCTAATGGCGTAAATAAGCCTTCTTTCTGTAAATATTCAAGTAATATACATTCATTTTTTTGCTGTAATACCAGAATGTAGACTTCTTTTTGTTTAGGGGTTAGTTTTTCCCATAAAAGGTGTAGAATGGCTGAGTTACGTCGAATTATAGTTAAATCCAAAGCCGAAAATTTATCTTTACGTGGTTTGGTGATAGATAAGTGTTTTGTGTTTAAGCACCATGCAACTAATGACTCAAGATTATGTTCGCAGGCAAGCTGAAGAAGTGTAGAGTCGTTTTTATCAAGTTCAGTAATTTTTGCTTGAAGCCTTGTAACAATGCTTATTATTTTTTCTGTGGCGGCATTTTGGATTAATAAACTTAAAGCTGTTTCGCCTTTATCATTTGTTTGATTAATATCTAAGTGATGCGTTGTCACAAGATTATGAATATAATCAATATCATAAGTTAAACATGCAAGATGCAGAGGTGTATTATCATCGATTTTGGATGCTCTAATTCCAACAGTGTCTGTGCAGTAGAAATTTAGTAACGCTGGCAATTGTTTTATTTTAGAAAGACGTAAAGATAGTTTCCTTTTTTTACTGGCAGCGTCTTTTTCGATGTAATCAAGGAATAGGTTGATAATATCGCGATGTGATTCGCCATGGATTAATGCTATGTCTAATACGGTATTACCATCGCTGTCTTTGTGGTTTAAGTCTAGCGCTTGGTACTCCAAAAGATGTCTCGACAAGTAAAATATATTCTGATCGACTATATAGTGCCCATATTGTTTGCCGTCATTTGTTTGGGCGAATACTTGTAGATCTTCAATATTATAACTACCCACAATTTCATCAAGCGCTTCGCAGCTTCCATATTTTGCAGCAAGAAGTAGCGGCGGCAAGCCTTCGTTACTTAGAGTTGATATATCAAAAAAACCTTCTTCAATTAACCAGATTAAAGATGCGCATGCATCATTTTCTATAACAAATTGCGCAATACTTTTATTATTTTCGAATCTAGATGTTTCTATATCTATTTTACACTCTGCTGCTATATAATAACCTTTATCTGGCTCATTTTTAATAAATGCATAAACAATAAGATTATGACCATCAGGGCCAGGCGCGTTTAGATCAACAAGAGGGAAAAGATTTGATAAAATAGCTCCTTGTTTTTTATCAATTGCCCAATGGAGGATATTAAAACCATTTTTTATAGTTAATTCAGAAAAGGAAATCCCATGTTGTTGTAGTTTTTCTAAAGCAAATTGAAATATATTTGGTTCAGCACCTAGTATAGCTTTATGAAAAATTGTTTCATCATTTGACGTTGTTATTGTTACATCAATATTATTATGCATCGGGTTTTCTAGTATTAATTCTATTACGGCATCACTTTTATTTTCGACAGCCAACATAACTGGCGTTTCGCCATTTTTGTTAAGTTGATTGATATTAGTACCATTTTGAACTAGCGTATAAAAAAGATTAGGTTTGTTGTGTAGTGCCGCGAGATGCAAGACACTATTACCTTCCTCATGATATTTAGGGATTGTTGCGATTAAATATTTAGAATGCGGTGAGTCAATATTTTTTTCAATTTCTTCTAAAACTGCCGTTATAGTATTATCAAACTCCCAGTTTTCTTGGTCTTTGTGAACGTTACTGTGAGGGATTTTTATATTACAATTTATAAGTAGCCAATTAAGTAATAAAGTATTATGTGTAGTTAGCGCTCTGACCAATAAAAGTTCATCAACCGCAGAAGAGAAGTTCACGATAAGACCGACATTTTTAATGGCATCAAGAAATTCTATGTGATTTGCATTTATATTTTTTTGCGATACATAGTAGCATATAGCTGGAATCTCTTGCTGATAACGATTATTAATATGCATATTATTAATAAATTGTATGTCTGTGATTAATGATGCTCTTTCTGTAGGCTTTGTTTCAAGGTAAACTTGATATAAGTTATTAAAAGTTTCTATTACATCTTTGAAATAAGCAAGACCATTATTGGTCCCTGTTGGTTTTGAGTTTTTATTTGATTTTGCAATTTTACTTTTGTGTCGGTGCATACGGATGTTATAGAATTCAAATGATGCGCAATTATGACACAGTGCTCATAGATTATGCAAGAAGTTTTTTATATGGTTTGTTCGATTTGCTGTATATTCTATATTGAATGAGTAAAATTAAGCTTAGGATTATATAGATGAGTCCAACAAATTTGTTTAACCAGTCTAGATTTAAAGACCAAGCTGAAAGTATGTCAAAAAATGATAGTATTAGACCGAAATAAACGTAGTAAATGCTCATTCCATTGGCAGCCTGAATTTGCTTGTTTTTTATGATTTGTGGTACGTATGAGACAATGCAACAACTATGATCTATGAATCCACAAATAAAAATGATTCGAGGGTTCATGTTCTTTTGTGCTAATAAAAAAAACGTAATAAAAAATAATATAGAACTTATTAGTAACATTGTATGGTACAACTTCGCGTGCGAGGGGTCTTTTTGTAGTTTATAAACTTTATAGAGTTGTATTTGCTGAATTAAAATGTATAGTAACCCTACAACTGATAGAATTTTGTATTGAATCGGTAAGCTATTGGCAAAAGCATAAACTAAATCGAAAGAGTAGCTAACGTATAACAAAATATGGAATCCGATACTTAAATTAACTAAATTTTCTAGTTTTTGATTGTGGACAATTTGAGTAGCAAACGTGACAAGGTATAATATTAAAGAAATATTTATAGAAACATTACCAATCCAAGTTAAATTATTCACAAATTATAGTTCTTAGATAAATTTATAGTTTAATTATTTGCAGATAATGTTGTCAATTATTAAAAACACATATACTTTGCTTGGTTTTTAATTATTTACAAAATATTAAATCTTTTTTATGATGAAATCATACTTGTAGGTAGAAAAGGAATTTCTATGAATTTATTCTTTAATTCAGCTGTATTAGCAGCATGTTTACTGGGCTCGCAGGCTTGTATTGGCGGCACGATGGGGCCGATTGAATCTAAATCTTCTTATGATGGATTTTATTTTGGCGGGGATATCGGTGCTTCTGATTTGATGGTACGTGAGACCACGCTTGTTCCACAAGCCACGCATACCTTGGGTTCATTAGGAGTTGTTGGGGGTGGTTTAGTTGGTTATGATTATTCGATTTCTAATTATATTAAGCTTGGTTTGGAAGGGTTTATTAATGCGGCGGGATTGAATGTTGCTGCCGAACAAAATTATGGTGCTAGGCCTTCATATCGCGCGCGTATGCGTTATGATGCTGGTTTTAGGTTATTACCTGGTTATGAATTTTCTCCAGGAACAGTTGGTCATGTTTTAATTGCTTATGCTAATGGAAGATTTAATATTCGGGATAATGGTAATTATGGTTTTATAAGTAATAGTTTTAATCGTAGTGGTATTCAAGGCGGTCTTGGTTTAAAGACAATGCTTAGTAAGCGTTTGGCTCTGCGTGGGGATGTTTTATATTCGTACTATGGTTCGTCAACAAGTTATGGTTTAACCAGTACGACTCCACAGGTCGTTCAAACATATCAAAATCGTTTTGCCACCTTTGAAGGTGATTTAACGCTTGTTTATAAATTTTGCTAGAGGATCTTAATATGAATCTGACTTTACGGGCGTTATTTAAAAGTTCTATTATCGCAGCCTTATTTTTGAATGCGCAATTCTTATGTGCTGGTTCTATGGGGGAATCAGTTTCTTTATTAGCGCGCTCAGGATTTTATGTTGGTGGCGATATTGGTCTTGCAAATTTAATTGATGCCGAGTCACATTCAGTTTTACCTGAATCGCATCAACTTAGTGCAACAGGTATTGTTGGTGGTGGCTTACTTGGTTTAGATTACGCTTTGCGGGACAAATTGGTTTTTGGGATAGAGGGATTTATCAATGCCAATGGCCTAAATACAGCTATTACTCATCCACCTTTATCATATAAACAAAATGCTAGATATAATTGGGGAGTAAGAGTTCTGCCTAAGTATTTGTTTACGTCTAATACTGATGGGCATTTATTAATAGGCTATACACAAGCGCATTTTAATCTTAGTGATAATGGTGTTTATGGTTTGTTGAATAGTAATTTGAATAAAAGTGGTTTTCAAGGCGGTTTAGGTTTTACTGTTGCCACAATGCATAATTTACTTGTACGACTTGATGGTCTTTATAGTATTTATGCTAATAGCTCGATTATTGGCAATGGTAGTAATTTGAGTTCATCTACTAATCAAATTTATAAGAATCAATTTAGCACATTAGAGGGGGATGTATCGTTAATTTATAAGTTCGCTTAAAAAGTGTTAACTAATCATACAAAACGTGGTATAATTAAATCTTGGGGGCGACCTGGCTTCGACGGGGGTTGCAAAACCAAAGGTGCATGCCGAGATTGAGGATTCTCGCAAATAAAACTCACTAAACATAAATGCAAATGATGAAAACTTTGCTGATGGAGATGCTATTGCTGCGTAAGCGTCAATAGTTCTTCACACACCGTGCGCTGCCAATAAACCAGCGCCCCATTGCCCAAGTTCGCTTATTGGCTTGCTTCAATGGTCATATTAGATAAGCTAGCAGTTTGATGCGTCCTGAATCAAATGCGCGAAATCCAAGGAATCGCAATATCTTATCCTGCCGTTCGGAGAAGCTATTGTTAAAACCAAGTAGAATAGGCTAAGCATGTAGATCTAATGGCAGAGGACTTACGGACGCGGGTTCAATTCCCGCCGCCTCCACCAATTAACTTGTTGATTTTTAACTTATAATTTTCAATTCACTCGTATTACGGCACCATAACGGCACCATTTGATGCCCTTAAATACCTTTATTACCCAAATGATTTTCCCAATCATGAATCGGGTAATAACCTGTTTGTGATGAATTATCTGGGATCCAACGCCCATAGGTTTTTATTACCATTTCAACATCAACATGTCCTAGCTGTTTAGAAACCCACATAATATTTTCTCCTTGTGAAAGCATCATGGAAGCGTAGGTATGGCGAGTTTGATACGTATTTCGATAACGTATACCAGCTTTTTTCAAAATATGCATCCATTGTGTACGTCGGATTTGTTGTGATGTTTCCCATGCTTTATTTGTTTGTGGATTATGAAATACCCTCTCTTTTGATGTAAAAGTATAATTTTTTTGTTGTAGTAATGCATCGAGAGCTGGCGGTAATAAAAGCACTTCACGAACACCAGCCTCAGTTTTAGGTCCTTTTGTTTCTTTAGCTACAATGGTTTCCTCTACATAAATTGATTGTTTTTGCCAATCTATGTCTTTCCATCGTAACCCAATTAGTTCTGAAACTCTTAATCCAGTAAAAAAAGCAAACTGAAATAGTAATTTAACTTGTCCTTCTGATGCGTTTAATATGGCATTAATTTCAGCGATGCTAAATGGATCAGGTTTATAATCACTTTTTTTAGTTTCTTTATTTAAAAGTTTATCTACAACAATGCTATTTAAAGGATTTTCTTTTATATACTGATCAACCAATGCCCGTTCAATAATCGCCCTTAACGGTGTCAAAATATTTGCTGCCGTTTTAGTTGTACAATTTAAACCTTTAATCCAGTTTCTAATAATTGCTGGTTGTAATTCTTGAATTTCAATTTTTGCAAACATAGGTAATAAATGTCGTTCACAGACCTTTTTATAACCACGGTAGGTACTAGATTCTTTTGTTGATTTGGTTTCCTCGAGAAATTCCTTTAATAAATTACCAACGGTTATTGCTGTTTTAGCATGGCCAAAAATTTTTGCTCTTTTGGAATCAGGGAAATAATCTATGTAAATAAAAGTACCTCGTTCAATGGCATTTAAAATTTCCCCGCGTAACCGCGAAGCATATTTTAAATTGGCTGCTGTTGCTTCTATTTTTAATGTTTCAAAACAACGTACACCACGATAATAAAAACTAATTCTTAGTGTGGTTCTACCAGATGACCATGTTCTTATTGTTACACCGTCCGGAGTTTTTGGACCGTTGCCTGATCGCCGTTTTCCACCCATTTTTCAACTTCCATTAAATTAATCCACAAATTCCCGTCGGGGCCCAGTTTACAATGCAAACCATCAAGCCACACTCCTCGTTTACGTTTACAATGTACCGCATTAGATGTATCTCCTGATTCTTGACAATATTTTTTAAGTTTTACCCATTTCATAAATTTCACTCCAGTGTTTAAAATTGTTTTATATACTCCCTGACAAATGTTTTCTGTTTATTGTTACCTTGTATTTCAATAATGACCTGATAAAGTTTTACTAACTGCGCTTCTGATAAGAACGTTGATGGAATTAATTCATCAAAATAAATTGAGCATATATTTTTTATAGAAGAATCTGATAAATCGGCTATATGTTTTAGGTTATAATTTGTTGACTCTAATAAATATTGAATAATCCCCTTATATATTTGTAACTTAGAATTTGTTTCCATCATTGTAGTTCCTCAAGTGTTAATCCTATTAAGTAGACATTTAAAAAAAGTCATATTCCCTGTATAGTTAGAGATAGACAACAGACTTATTTTTACTTTTGTAAAAATAATCATACTATTTTATTTTTAACTTTACAATAGTAAAGGCGTGGTTTGAAGATTTATGACAATAATTAACAACATAGCTAGTCAAGATGAAGGTTTAGATGAGTTATCTTTTGGTCAGCGCATTGCTTATATTATTGAAAGTCGCGGCTTATCTAAAGCGTGGATTGCAGAAAAGCTTGGTATTTCTAAACAAGCATTAAACTATCTTTTAAAACACTCAACAACATCTAAATTTGTTGATGAGTTAGCGGATTTATTAGAGCTTAATCCAGAGTGGCTTGAAAAAGGTACTGGGCAACCGGTAATTAAAAATAGAAATACTGAAAAAATTAATGCGATACCGATCTGCTCTAAAAAAATGTTATTATATCCAGAAAATAATTCACATGATTTTAATGGATCGATAGATTTCGCTACTAATAATATCAATCACATTATTGCATATAAGCTTGATGATAACTCTAATTTCCCTCCATTTATTCAAGGGTCTATATTAATTTTTAATACCAAAAAACAGGTGACAAACGAAGATTATGTCCTTGTGATTATTGAAAATGATGTTTTTGTTAGACAATATTTAGTTGATGGCAATAATATATGCTACAAAGCTAGTAATCACGAGCATAAAACATTTATTAATTCGAAAGCCAAACTACTCGGGGTATTGCTAGAGGCTAGATACCAAATTAATTAGTTTGCATATCTACCCATTTGTTTTTTGTATCTTGGTGTAGATGTTTAAGATTAATAAGTAAGCTCATTATTGCAGCAAAAATAATTGATAAAATAATTTTTACTACTGCTGAAGTTACGAAAATAGCAAAAGAATTATCTTTATAAAAACATAAAAATGAAAAAACAAAAGAAAATAGTAATTCTCCAGGGATAGTTGAGTATAAATAACGTTTAAATGTAGATGTACCCTGATATACCCCAAGTTTCATATAACTCATAATAGAGCTCATTAAATAAAATCCTGCATATGTTGCTAATAATCCAGCGGCCATTACCCAAGGGGATTTATTTAAAATCATTGCTAATTGTGATCCTTGTAGTCCATATACGAATATAGCCACATTTCCTAAAATTAAAAATGAAACCTGGCTAAATAATTTATAATAAATAAATCTATTTGCCTCATTTGCAGAAAAATTATCAGCGATAATATCAACAATAAAAAAGCCGATACAAAAAAAGATAACGCTAAAGTTAAATTTATATTCGGTATTAGCAAAATTAATATTGATAAAATAAAAATTAAAGATCATCGATAGCAACTCGACCACCACAAATAAAATAATCAAATAATTTTTTATAATATCTTTTGGCATTTTTAATCCTTGAGGCTATCAATACAAGCTTTAATAAAATTTAAATATATCTGAGTTTGCTCCTGCTTATTGAAATCTAAAGTTTTTTCTAAAAGATCAATGCCAATAATCATTCGCGCGTGGTTTGGTTTAAATTTTCTACATACTATTTCATCGTTAAGTTCAGAAGCAAAATTTCTGAATAGCCTATAACAACCGACAGGTGTATAATCAATTTTAGTTTTCATTGTTATATTTTGATAAGTAATATCAAGCTTCTCAATGACGAAACTATATCTTGGAGTTTGAGTATGTACAATCTCAATAAATCCTTTAATATAATTATAAAAATTTTTGATTAATTTATTGGTATTCATCCATGTCTACAATTATTTACAATGGTAGTACAATCCCCTCTAACACCCCGTGTATTAAACATAACGACCGTGGATATACACTTGGGCACGGAATATTTGAAACCATTCTTATTAAAAACGGCTCAATTATTGCATTAGATTACCACTGGCAGAGAGTAGAGGCAAGTGCTCCTTTAGTTAGTCTTAAATTGCCATTTACACAGCAAGAATTACAATTAATGCTTGAGCAGCTACTTAAAGAAAATAGCTTACAGGATAAAATAGCTAGCGCACGCGTTACCATTACTCATGGTGAATCAGCGCGCGGCATTTTTCCAATACAAGCGCCTACTCCTAATTTTACTATTTCTGTTACTGAATATGTGCCTCAGGTAAAAGACAATTATTCAGCATTAATTGTCACAATAAAGAAAAACGAACATTCTCATTCAAGCAGGATTAAATCACTAAGCTATCTTGATAATATCCTTGCCAAACAAGAGGCGCTAGAAAATGGATACGATGAGGCGATTCTCTTAAATACCTCGTCAAATATTGCCGATGGCACTATATTTAATGTTTTTATGGTTAAAAATGGTCAAATTATTACGCCATTAATTACAGATGGCGCGCTGCCTGGTGTTTTAAGAAGTATCATTGTTAATGAGTTTAAAGATGAATTTGCGATTATTGAAAAATCTATATCTGTACCAGAAATATTAGCAGCAGATGAAGTTTTTCTTACAAATGCGCTTATGGGTGTGCAATCAGTTAGTCGTCTTAATTTAACAAATTATTATTCAGTAGAGATAGCTAATAATATCAGAAAAATATTGCGACAAAGAAAAAATCATATTTAATTTGGAGTGATTGTGTCAGAAATTGCAGCGAGCATAAAAATACAAAGATTTTTTAAAGCGTACAAGATAAATAAACAGATCTCATTACAAGAGACTATTAAAAATCATATTAACTCTAATTTACTTAAAGCTATAGACTTACGGTTTCGCTGCATGATGACAATTGCGGCTGCGAAATTTCATATTAATAAACCGCTAGAAGATAAAGATCAAATAGCTGTAGTTATTAGTAAAGTCTCGAGACTTGCAGAAGAAAAAGGAATAAGGAATATAGAGGCAATAGCTAACTTATTTAACCACAATATAGCTTTATCAACAGCAATTCAGACACCGTATTACCATATTATTTGGAGAGACTCATATAAGCATGGATGTAATACGCAAAAATTAATAAATACTACTTTTGAGCAATTAAAAAACTTAATATTTTCATTAGAGTTACAAGTAGAAATAACAGAAAAAGAGCTT